>NZ_JAVRBR020000124.1:0-34934 GCF_034531165.2 Dendronalium sp. ChiSLP03b
ATTGCTCAATAGCTGACTTTCGTTTGAGATATTGCTGATAGTTTAAATGCTCTGTTATTGGCAGATAGACCCAGTAATGTAAGGGCAAAATCACAGCAGCAAGCGCACCCAAACTAACAGCAATTCTTGAAAAGTAGCTCATTCTACAAAAGCGAATTAGCAAGCACTCAAGCAGTGTTAAGTTGTCGCTATTGAGCCGCGTTGAGCCTTGCGAGGATACCTGAGAGTTGGCTTTTAGTTTGATTACGGCTAGCCTCCAAAGCCGCACTAATGCCCGTTAACCCAAGTGATAGCTTGTCTCTGCTTTGCTCGTGACGATTAACTACGCGCTCTTGTACCCTTGTCAATGTCCGGTCAATCTTTGCGTCAACCTGATTTGCGGAGAAGTCAGCATAAGCCAGTAATGCTGTTTCTACCTGTTCTAGAATTTCGTCAAAGGTGTTGGCTGAGATGTCAACGCTATCGGCTATGTCATTGATTTGTTGTTCTGAGAGAATTACACCCATTTGTGAAGCTTTATTCGTTATCATCTCTCCTACATCTTGAGGGGCCACCGCGAGCGCACCTGTTTCAGGTTCAGTCTCGGCTTGAAGGGACTCTACTTCTGTTAGCAATTTTTCTTCAACGGGTTCATCAGCCACAGCTAATTGGCTTGTCGCTTTGGCTTTGAGATATTCAACGGCTTGAGTCAATTGCTCTTTGGTGGGGTTGTTAAGGTCATCGCACTCTACAGCCAGCGCTGCTGACGTGTAATCATCTTTGGTAAATCCTTGATAACCCTGTTTGTACAAGCGAGCGCGGACGTTATTAGTAAACTTGTCAGACATGGTGATTGCTCCTATTTGGCTATTGCTAAAACTGAGATAGTTGCGGATTTCATTGGTTGCGATCGCTTATTGATTGCCCACTTAGCAGCGACGAACGCAACAAGGGCTAAATCTTTGCTGTGGTAAATATTTTCAGCACTGAAAGATAGTTCAGCACGTTCAAACCAGTAGTAAGGAGTGCTACGCGGTACGTCGTCAAGATTGATTTTTAGATGCTCTGCAAGAAGCTTTAAGAACTCTCCCCCATAAAAAAGAGTATCTATTTCATAGAAATGTCTGAATGCTTGCCAGCGTTCACTAAACCCCTCACCCCGACCTGTAAAGCTGCCATAGCGCCGTTTAAAGGAGGCGAATGTCTCAACTATCTTGCTCGCGTCGCTACCTAGCACGTTGAAATTAAAATGCTGTTTCAAAGTAGCTACCACTCGATACCAAGTGAGGGGTCATCGTGCCAAAACGGGAAAATTGTACGCTAAGGAATTAATCAAGTTCTTGAAAAGCTTATCATGACTGGCTTACAGCCTGTGAGATTTTTCAAAAATGATTTATATCGTGGGTGGGAAGCAATGTCGGGAGAAGATGTCTAACATTGCCAAAAACAACCATTAATGGGCAAGTTGATAACGCCTAATAGTGTGGGGGGTTGATTCTAACGTACCTAACTTCATTGCGCCCAAACATCATTTATGGGCAAGTTGGTAATTATGGTCAGGACTGCTCCACCTAAAAAAGTGAAGAACCTGGAGAAGCGCACGCGAGAACATTTGCTGCCAAATGAAGTCGAAGCAATGATCAAAGCGGCTCGTCAGGTAGGTCGGCATTGTTTACGAGATGCAACTCTCATCTTACTGGCATACCGTCATGGTCTGCGAATATCAGAATTGGTAACACTGCGATGGTCACAAGTTGATTTTGGCAGTGGCACTATCTATATTAATCGACTCAAAAACGGTGTCAGTGCGACGCACCCATTACATGGGCCGGAGTTAAGGGCATTACGACAATTGCAAAGAGAGTATCCAGACTCGCCTTATCTGTTCGTGTCAGAACGCAAAACAGTCATGACATCTGCAACAGCCAGAGGCATCATCTCACGAGCGGGTACTAGAGCGGGATTAACCTTGAGTGTACATCCACATATGTTACGTCATGCCTGCGGATTTTACTTAGCTTCTCAAGGTTATGACACCAGAGCAATTCAGTCTTATCTAGGGCATAAAAACATTCAGCACACAGTTCATTACACAGAATTATCTCCAGAACGCTTTCAAAATTTTTGGCAGGATTGACCAAAAATATAGGGTGAGAATTGCCTAAAAATGAAATTAAAAAACTTGTTCCATAGCACCATAAAGTATTAATATAAGCTGACGTGCGTTTGGCGTAGATAAAACAACAGGGAGTCAAACTCTCACTAAACATTTTAAATTTATAGGTTACTAAATTTGACCACGCGCTCCCTTTTATCGGCTACACAAAGGTTACAATTTACATCCATCCCATCCGACATTAGCCCTAGAGACATAGCACGTTACTATACTTTAAATTCGGATGATTTAAAAATTATTAACAGCCGTCGTCGTGTACATAATCGTCTGGGTTTTGCAGTGCAATTATGTTATTTACGCTTTCCTGGTAGAGTCTGGGAAATAGGGGAAGAAGTTCCTAAAGCAGTCTTGTCTTACATTGCATTACAACTAGAGGTCAAGCCCAAAGTTATTAAAGCCTATGCTTTACGAGATACAACTCGGCGCGAACATCTAGCAGAAATTCAAAGGCTTTTTGGATTTTCATCTTTTCGGATTTCTCATTATAAACAGCTTTCCAAATGGTTACTGCCATTGGCTTTAAGCACAGATAAAGGCATTGCCTTAGTCGAAGCTTTGGTGTCAGAAATGCGGCGGTGTAAAATTATTATTCCTGCCATTTCTACAGTAGAACGGTTGGCTTGGGAAACCAGAAGACGCGCTCAGTTAGCGGTGTATCTGGAACTTACCCGTAATCTTAGTAGCAAACAAAAACAAGCCCTTGACCAATTATTAGTTCTACAACCAAATAAGAACCGCACTCCACTAATTTGGCTGCGTCAACCACCAGGAGTTCCAAATCCTAATAACTTTTTGAAAGTAGTAGAAAAATTAGAATTTATCCGTGACTTAAATTTAGATGAGTCATGTGGAAAGAAAGTACACCACAACCGTTTAGTACAATTAACTCGGTTAGGTGCTAAAAATACACCTGCACATCTAGCGCGGTTAGATAATTTAAGAAGATACGCCACATTAGTAGCTTTTCTCTTAGAAACATCTACATTACTTACCGATACTGCTATTGAGATGCACGACCGGATGATTGGTAAATTGTTCCGTCGTAGCGAATTGTTTCGGGATCAAAAATTTCAACATGATGGTAAAGCCATCAATGAGAAAGTGCGGCTTTACGCTAAGGTAGGAGCTGCTTTAATCAATGCGAGGGAATTAGAAGAGGACGCATACTCAGCAATTGAATCAGTGCTATCTTGGGAAAAATTTATAGTGAGTGTGGTCGAAGCAGAAAAACTAGCACGTCCAGAGTCTTTTGATTATTTAGATTTACTTGATAGACGTTATTCACAATTAAGAAGATATACACCATCATTACTATCATACTTCTCTTTTAAAGCTAGTAATTCGGCTGCTACTGTGGTTGAAGCTTTAGATATACTCAAAGAATTAAATGCTTCTAATCGTCGCAGTGTTCCCGATGATGCACCTGTTGATTTTGTCACTCCCCGATGGTCAAAATATGTGTTTCACGGGAATAAAATCAACCGTCATTATTACGAAATGTGTGCATTGAGTGAACTACGTGATTGTTTACGCTCAGGAGATATTTCTGTTATTGGTTCCCGTCAATATAAAGATTTTGACGATTACCTGTTATCACCAGACCAATGGCAAGTTGTTCGTGAGAATCACTCCATACCAGTTGCTGTGACCACAGATTTTTCAACTTATATCGAACAACGCCAACAACTTTTATTTGAACAGTTTGAACAAGTTTCTAACTTGTTAACAAAAAAGAAATTATCTGGTGTACAGATTGAAAATGGCAAATTGATTATTAGCCCCATCACTAATAATGTGCCAGATGGTGCTGGCAGCTTTCGCAACCGAATTTATAGTTTATTACCTAGAATTAAGCTGACAGATTTATTAGTTGAAGTTGATTCTTGGACAGGGTTTACAAAACATTTTACACACTTACAAACGGGTGAATTAGTTACAGATAAGGTAACTTTATTTAGTGCTATCCTTGCTGATGCAATTAACTTGGGTTTAGTGAAAACTGCGGAAGCTACACCAGGGTTAACGTTTGAAAAGTTGGCTTGGGTTGCAGATTGGCATATTCGTGACGAAACTTACTCCAAGGCATTATCAGAGGTTGTTAATTTTCATACTAAAATCCCCTTTTCTGCTTATTGGGGTGATGGTAAGACTTCATCTTCTGATGGTCAACGCTTTAAGGCTGGTGGCATCAGAAGTTTGAATGAAGAGATTAATGCCAAATACGGTAATCATCGAACTGTGGTGTTTTATACGCATATATCCGACCAATACGCACCCTTTCATATCAAAGTGATTAACTCGACAATCCGAGATGCAACGCACGTTCTGGATGGGTTGCTTTACCATGAAACCGATTTACAGATTGAGGAACATTTTACGGATACGAATGGTTACACTGAACAGGTGTTTGCTATCTGTCATTTATTGGGTTTTCGTTTTTGTCCAAGGATGCGCGATTTAGCTTCTAAGAAGTTGTACGCATTTGATGATGTTGATTCTAATTCACCACTAACTCCAATGCTTGGTGAAAAAATTAATGTCCGGTTGATCCGAGATTGCTGGGATGATATTTTGCGGCTGGCAACTTCTATCAAAATGGGAACTGTTACCGCCAGTCTTTTGTTGCGGAAGTTGGCATCCTATCCCCGGCAAAATAAGCTGGCCACAGCATTACGGGAGTTGGGACGGATTGAGCGAACTTTGTTTACTCTTGACTGGATGCAAAGTCCAATGCTACGCCGTCGAGCGACAGCAGAACTGAACAAAGGGGAATTAAAACATTCTTTGTCCAGGGCTGTGTTTTTTCATCGTTTGGGTGAAGTGCGTGACCGTTCCTTTGAGGATCAATGTCTACGAGCAAGTGGATTAAATTTAGCGATCGCTGCAATTGTGCTGTGGAATACTGTGTATTTGGAAAATGCGGTCAATTGGCTTAAATCTCAAGGTGTGATGATTCCAGAGGAATACCTGCAACATTTGTCACCCATGAGTTGGGAGCATATCAATTTGACTGGTGATTATATTTGGAATTTGAAGTCCGTGAGTAGCCTTGATAATTTACGCCCTCTGCGGCTCAAAAAAATTCCCTTTTAGTTAGCCAAAACTCTTGTCTAGTAAGGATTTGGGCAGTCGCTTTAATTCCTTAGCGTACAATTTTCCCGTTTTGGCACGATGACCCCAGTGATATCAGCAATCTCTTTTCCTAACTCGCGCTCGTAGATTTGTTTTAGCTGATGATACTTAGCGATATACTGTTTTGTTGCCACATTACCCCCTAATTATTACTTAGGTGTGTATAAAATCGATGCGTATTCCGAATGCGTCCAAGGTATTTGACATAGGTAATTAGCTGAAAAGGGGTATTTGGTACGACCCACTAGCTGAAACCTATCAATAACTCTGAAAAATAACTCTGAAAAATTCCTGACTCTGTTTTTTCGTCGGCTATAATCACGCAATAACAAGGCTTGCCAGAGTTTCTGATATATTGACAAAATTCTTTTTACCTCCGTAAAAGCGCCCCTTTTGGACTAGTTGACGCGCTCGTTCGCTGCTTTGGGACGCGATGCACGGTAGCAAATGTCACCAAAAGTTAAAACAAACTTTGCTGAATTGCTGTAGCTGTCTGCGTTGCTTGATGTTGGTTGTACAAGCTCGGCACTTCATAGACCTTGCGTAATACCTTGTCCCGATTCAGTTGCAGGTCAGCGGTTTTTCTTTGTCTTGGCAGCGGACGGAACATATATTGTGTGTGCTTGATAGTACCGTTGCTGTATAGATATCGATACAAAATGCCGTCAATGCTGTAGGTTTTAGACTGGGTAAGCAAAGTGACACATCTAACAAGTTGCAAATCAGTCATCTTGTTTCCCTTCAGCTGCACACGCACCAGTCAAGCTTGCACCGAGAAAGACGGCGATAGATGCAATGGCGCTTCCTTCAAAAATCTTTGCGTTGTAAATCCATGTGGGCTGATATTGCTCGCCTCTGCTTTGCTCAATTCGGTTAACGCCGTGACAAAAGATAGCACCAACAACCATAAAACTAGTTGTTACCAAGCTCAAAAGTGCTACTTCTGACGCTGCATCAAGTAGGAATGAGTTAATCTTTTCAGGCCAAGTCTTGACGCGGCGAATGTGCAATACTGGCTTCTGCTCTAGATACTTTTGCCACTGGTCATCAGTAAAATTCGCTCTGTTGTAATCACAATGGTCGTGTTCTTGTAGCAGTTCGTTTACTGCTTGGATGGCATCTCCTAACGTTACGTCTGGATAGTATTCCAATTGCCTGAATTGCTGTGAGTCTCGGATTTCTCTGAGCCAGCGGTCTATTGCTTGTAAACGCCGAATCTGATTAGATGTCAGCATTACTTCTCCTTTGTTTGGTAGTTCGTTGATTGCTTCTAAACTGCGTAAATTGATATGCATGAATCCTCTGTCCTGATACTTCCACGCACAATTACCGCGACCGCAGATATAGAGCGGACGCAATGCAGATAACCTCTGTTTATAACTAAATAACTGTGTCCAGGCTGTTGACGTATCGATAACCCGGACACTATGATAATAACTACAACCGTTCATTAATGTCAACCGTTCATTAATATAAATCGTTTGCTATTTACTAACGGTTGTAAATTAGTAATGATAAATGGTTGTATTAATAACCGTTTATTGTTACTGAATGCCTATAAGGAATAAGGTCAAACAATTTGTAGACGGTTTGGGCATTACTCGTTATCGCTTTCAAAAAGATACGGGTATAGCACCCAGTACTGCTTACAACTTATATGACAATCCAGACTGGATACCACAAGTTACAGCCTTAAACAAAATCTGCGATTATTACCGTGTTCAACCTAGTGAGCTAATTTACTGGGTTCCACCAGAAGAAATTGAAGGAGACAAGGAGAGCAAATGAGCTACGCTGACCGACCCAGTAGACTAGACCGGATTGAGCGGATACTTGAAAGAGTGGCAGTTAACCACTTTTCTCAAGTAAGAAGTCAACAGCAACGCTCATCCGAGCAATTAAATTAATAATGTTTTTGTCCATAGCTCAACGACAAAACCCGCTCGACCGGGAAGTTAAGCGGGTTCTGTCATTTGACTATTCATAACGCGGGAACTCCGAACTGAAAATGTCCTGCAAGACGTTTCGGAACCGCGATCGCTGAGTCTATGTTAACTAGTTTTGCGGTCGCGTTGCAATAAGGAGTTACCCGGATTTTGAAAAATTCGGAGTAATAAAAAGTGAATACTACACAGACAAGTACAACGCTGACTGTTAACAGACTTACAGACAGACATTATAAGGAGTGTGTCACAAAGCGGAGCCTGTGTCCAGAATGGATAGCGGCTAACTGTCGCTCAATGGAAATCAAAGAAGCGAGCGATCGCTTAGGATACATAGCGCAATCAGCAGGCATCTGGCTAGAGGGAGTCAACGGTTTTGGGCAGTATCGCCCTAACAAGCCCTGGAAAAGCATAGACGACAAGAAAGCACCCAAGTATCGGACAGCGACCAAGGAAGAATATGACGCAATGCTGCCGCGTCATCCTCATAATCCTCACTACTGGGAAGATTTAGAGGCACTCAAAGCATTTTGCTATAACATCAACGGTCATCCTTGCTTACTTTTGACTGAGGGACTATTTAAAGCGATCGCCGGGTGTTCTAACGGATTCCCTACAGTTGGACTCGCTGGTGTTGAACAGGGCTTAACATCGGCAGCTAATGACCCACAAGGCAAACGTTACCTAGTCCATACCCTAGAATTGTTAGCTCGTGCTAAGTTTGGATGGATTATTGCTTTTGATGCAGACGAACGCGCCCAAACTAACCAAAATGTGGTGGTAGCACAGAGAAAACTAGCTTATCAATTAGCTAAGTTTAAAGTACCTGTGTACATTGCCACAGGTTTGTGGAATGCAGCAGAGGGGAAGGGGATGGACGATTACATTCAAGCTAACGGCGGCGACGCTTTTCGAGACAAAGTGTTAGCTAAGGCTGTTAACTTTGAAATCTGGGAACGTCAGTTTCAAGAAGACGATTCTGATAACAAAACTTTGTCAGAATCTTCTGTTGCTGCACAAATCGCTGAAGATTACCGCGCGAAGCTGGCTTGGCACGTAGCGAATAAAGCTTGGTACTGGTATGAAGCAGAAAACAAGCGCGGGGTCTGGGGTGAAATTCCCCCTGAAGAGGCGATGTCTATTGTTTTAACAGAACTGGAAACGCGAACACGCCATTTCTCCAGCAAGTTCGTCAACGGTGTTTTAACTTTACTCAAAGCCAAGCTCAGGGTTAATCACTGGGAAGTCCGTAAAGGCTTTATTTGTCTTCAGGATTGTGTGCTTGATGTTAATACCCTCAAAGAATATCCACACGAGCCGGGATACAGAATGCTGAGTCAGCTACCTTTTAAATGGGCTGACCGCAGTGTAGGTTGTGAGCCTGTTAAGGAATGGTTGCTCGAAGCTTGCGAAGGTAAAGCCGACTGGGTGCAAGTAATTCGCGCTGGCATCAATGCCACCGTCACCGAACGCGGCGGTGAGTTACAACGATTCATGGAGCTAGTGGGTGCTGGCGGTACTGGTAAAGGTACTTTATTGCGGCTGGTACAAGCACTACTTGGCAGAGAAAACTACGCCATCACCGAACTGAAGCAGCTGGAGCAAAACCGCTTTGAAACTGCGGCTCTCTACGGCAAGAAAGCTGTATTTATCACTGACTCTGAACGCTACACAGGTGATGTTAGCACTCTCAAAAAATTGACGGGTGATGATGACCTGCGACACGAGAAAAAAGGAATCCAGCAAACAGGCAGCTTTAGATTTAGTGGGGTGGTCTGGATTGCGGCCAACGAAATCATTCAAAGCAGTGATTACACTAACGCTCTGGCCCGTCGTCGTCTGTCAATGCCTTTTGAGCGGGTTGTGCCTCAAAATGAGCGTCGCCCCTTAGAAAAAGAATTTGAACCATACTTGCCTGGGGTGTTGCAATGGGTTTTAGAAATGCCAGCTTTGGAAGTGGCCGCTTATTTTGGCGACACTAATAAAAAAGTCCCTTCACTTGGTTCATTTAGCACAGAAGTACTATTAAACACTAATCCTCTGGCAGATTGGGCTAATGACTGCCTCTACTATGACCCCAACGCACAAACACAAATTGGTGATAACGGTCAAAATCCTGAATTGTTTCTCTATCCTAATTACTGCGAATGGGCGCAACGTAATTCTCACGGCATCATGACCAAGCAACGATTCTCAGCAATTTTGCTCAATCTGCTGAAGTCGCAACTCAACATTAATGCCGCAAAAATCAGAAACAAGAAAGGACGTTTTATTACTAAAATTGCTATTCGCCAGCCAGGACATGACTTTCCACTCTTAATTTCAGAAAAAGGTGCTGACTTAGATGCTGACCTGAATAAAAAAGGTGCTAACTCTGTGCTGACCCCAATGCTAACTGAAAGTATTGATAGTGCTGATTTTCAGAGTGGTGCTGACCTTTTCGCTGATAGTAGCGCAGTTGACACCAACAACCAACACAACTTGATGAATACTAGTAGCAGTCAAAATCAGGAGGATAAGACAACACAGTCAGCACAGTCAGCACCAGTAAGGGTTTCAGCCAGCACCACTGACAGCACCATACAAAAACAAGCCAGCACTACACAACGAATTATTGAGGCTTGGGATAACAAGTCAACCTTGGGTGAAATTGTTCTAAGCCTTGAGAATGCTGAATTACAGCAAATTGCTAAAGGTTTCAGCACTGAACAAGTGCAACATCTTAAGGAAGCAGCTAATAGCGTGTGGCGATTAGGTGCAACTTCATTGGCTGATTACAACGGCGAACTAGTCTACATTTGGGAATGCGGACAATCAAACGATGTTCGCATCGGTACTAAGACTCAGCCAGGGGCAAGAGTTAGACGCGCTCATCTGCGTCCTTGGTTAGGCATTTGATTAAGCAACACGAGTGTTGCAATTTCTTACTTTGGATATGAAAGCCGGACTCTGAAAGGGATTTGAGAGCCAATGCTGCCTATCGCTGTTGCGAGGTCGTGCCTCACGGCTGTGATCGCGTGGGGGCATGAATGAAGTGAGAAGAGTTTGAACTATCAATTACACGTTCTAGCTCAATCGTGTAATGCAGATCGGTTAATGATTGGTTACAGGAAGAATGATCGCTTAAGCAGTTCTCTTCTAAGCTAATCGCCATTCCCCTGCTCTACTGGAGGGTTTCGGCGGTAAACCAAGCTTTGCACAATTTGTTCAATCACCCGGAACGAACAACATTCGCTCTTCAATAGCTTCCCATGTTGCAGGTTTCAATCTTACCGCTGCTTCTTTGCACTGGATTATGAGGTAATTGGCGTAAAAATAATTGGTCAGCCTCTTAAATTCTTCCTTAGATAAATTAACCATTTCTGGGGTTAGATCGAAAGCAATGAACCAGCTTTGCAGAAGGCGGTCAAGGAATGCAAGGCGCTCTTCCTGAGGGTATTTATTACTAGGAATTTTGTTTTTAAGTTCCTCAAGTTGATTAATGAGATCTGCAAAGTTTACGGCTTTGAAAATTTTCAGTTCATCCAATCGGCTACACGATTGAATGAAATCATTGATGGCGTCGTTAATAGTATTGACATTGAGGTTGCCATTAGCAATAGCGATGGGCTTGGTGTAGAGCTTGGTGAAAGCGTAGTTACTGAAGTCGTCGTGGTTACCAGTGGTGTAGAGGTTAGCTATGGCTCTGCTGTAGGAATAGACATTTTCGCGGATGTAGGGGTGGGCGATAGTGGCGAAGAGAGAGGTGTTGGTGGCGTAGGTGTAAGCGATAGCGATATTGATGGCGTAAGAGTAGGCGCTCGCACGCTTTCCCACAGGTTTTAAGCCCCCTTTATACCCAGTAGTTTTTTCTTCTATCCATTTCTGTAAATTTCGCAACTTAGGAGCATTCGTATATTTATGAACTTCTGTTTCCATTAGTAACAGTAATTGGTCAGCCCCACCTCGCATCAATCCTGCTACTAACAGAAAAACTTCTCGCCAACGCGTATCTGTAAGATAATTGGTCACCAACTTTTCAATCAGATTGTTATCGGCTATATGTTGTGCTGTTAAATATTCTTGGAATGTTAGGTGAGAAAAAGATATTACATCTTTTGCACGTTCAACCAGTATTCCCTGTTGGATTTGGATGGCTTCTAAAATCTTTTCTCCATCCAAATGCTTCGGTGCATTTAAATTACTTGCCAGAAAATCACAGATTTGCTGCACTATTTCACGTTGGGGAAAGAATAGCAGATCCGCCTCAAAAGTTTTATAAGCAATTTCTGCGAGCATCATTTTTTCCAGAGCTATAGTCAGATCTTGATAAATAGGCTCGCGCTGAATTCGCTTCTCTGCTGCCCATCTCTTCAGTAGGACATCTAGCGCGTCATCATAAAGCGACGCTCGGTTTTTAGGGAAGGTTTGAGAATCGTCAAAGACCAGACAAAGTAAAGTAAGCAATAGCGGTGTTTGCGCTAGTTCCTTTGTGGCAGCGTACTCAGATTGCCGCAATAATTTCCAGCACTTTTGCCCCATGAAGAAGCGCTTATCTTGTTCTGACTGAAACCAGTTAGTGATAAACTGCTCAATCTGGGTATCATCAAAATCTGCCATCACCACATCCACAAAGCGCTTGAAGCGACTGTGATAAGCAGCAGTCCGACAGGAGGCAATAAAGCGGTTTTGATTGTGTTTATCGACGAAATTTTCAATTTGAGTAATTGCTGCGTCCAGTTGAGCAGTCGGTATCTCGTCTAACCCATCCAGTAAAATTAATAGCTTACCTTTTTCCAATAAGTTATTAGTGGAATCTTCAGAGTCAGGAAAACCACAATTTTGTAGTTCCTCCGAGATTGCCTTCTCTAAATTTATGTCAAGATTGTTAAATTGTTTCAGTTCCAAAAAAACCGGAATACACTCATGCTGATATTTATCTTTTGTTCCCTTTAGGGCTTCTAAACCTATACGCCGCAGGAAGGTAGACTTACCCGCACCTGGTTGTCCTAATACCATCAAGTATTGTTTTTGGTTAGCAACTTTAAGACCATTCTGTTTCTGACACTTCTGTAACTGGAATTTGCGTGCAGGCGACTGACGGTAAACCTGTTCTAAATTTGCGACTGAAGTAAATTGCTGTCTCTGTTCTTCTCTTAAAAACTGTACTTCTGCATAAATTTCTTGCAGTTTAACTGGTTGTTGCATCCCCAGCACTTTAAGAATACCGTGCCGTTGTTCATAGCTTTCTATGTATTTATTAGAAGCATTAAAAATTTTTTGCTGGATTTGGTCAGGTAATTTTTGTAAGAAATTGCTCCCACTATCCCAGCCAAACTTAATGACAATTCCAGCTAAACTTTTTGCAGCTGCTAAGGCGATAGATTCAAACCCTGTCATAAAATATTCCTCCTGATTAATGAACGATCTTCGCTCTTCATAAAGAAACTACAGTGACGTAGCTCGAAAATTTTGAATAAACAAACAAATATATCGGTGCAAGTAACGGTAAGATATGCAGTTTTTAGTAAATCTGTAATAAAACTTGGAAAATTACCTTAACTTCTAAAGAGCAAGTTCACAATACTGGGAATCAGGTAAAACTGTTGAACACCATTTGAATGGACGGAGGCCAGCTCTTCCCCACATTTGAAAAATAGTCTCAGACAACCGCTAAGGAGCATTAGAAGCAAACGGTGCGAAATATGTACCTTATGATGGGCTGTTGTAAAAATTATACTTATCGTTACTCCACCACCAGAAACCGCCGCATCATCTCCTGCAATTCCACTGGCTCTCCATCCGGCGTATAAACCACCCCACCGAAAGGTGTCTCTTTTTCTTATTCATGCAATAAATCGCGTTTTCAACAGCAATTTTTTACCGCCGTCTTTGATTAGGATCAGTCCCCAAACGTTTCTCAACCCGTTGCAGTTTGGTATTAGTCCAATCAGTATTCTGCAAAATCTTCTGTAGAGACTCGGTAGTTTCGACGGGGGTAGGGATTGGGGTCATGTGTGAATAAAACCAAAACAGAATAAAAAATGTGACCGGAGAAACAAGCCAGATGATAAAAGCTCTAGCCCAACTTTTAACGACCGATTCCACGTCTTTTTGGTTCAATAGAGAAATCTTCGCCTGAATCTCGTTCAATTGTTCTTGCAACGGTTGGCTCAATGTCTCTGGTTGCCTTGGGGAGATATTGCTCAAATTCTCGGAGAGTTTGGTTAAGCTCGTCAATTGCTTGAGTTGTTGCTGAGACGTTAGATTTAATGCGCTCAAGGCTGCCCCTAGCTGATTGCAACTGGTCGCTAGATTTTTGATATTCTCCGTGTGGTCGGCTTGAGTCTTCAATTGCTCCGCTGTCAGTTGACTCCATTGGTTTAGCTCTGCCTGTAAATTTTCAAATAACAATTTCCAATCATTTGGTGCAGTTTCGGTCAGCTGTGCCAAGTATCCAATGTACTGCACCAGTCGAAATGCTGGGTCATCCTGCTTCATCCCAGAATCAAGCGCAAACCGCAGCACTTTAGCTTGAAATTCTGGCGGCTTTTCTGACAGCAACCTATCTAAATGAGATACCCCGCCATTACCCTTACCATTTGCGCTCGCCATTACTCTAACCCCAATTGCACAGCCGCCCGATTAAACTCAGTTTCAACCGCATCAATCCAGCCATAAACTCTCGACTGATTACTCAAACTGAAATCTTCATGTTCTAGGGCTTCCCGGAAAGTAAGATCCTGAGAGTCAATCAAATCAAAAATATCGTCATATAACTCAGGCAATAACAGTTCAATTCCCCCCAATTCTTCTACAGCCTGCTTCACCTTAGAATTGTTGTAACGAGTGAACTTGTTCTCATCACCCCAGTAAAGATTTTTCACAACTACATAATCAACACGGTCGCCGCAGAAATTCACGAGGCGTTTTAACTGTAAAACGCTATCCTTCAATCGACCCAAAACCGACACCATAGTGATGCGATAACCCAAACGCTGGGCATTCTGAAACAGAAAAATATCCTTAGCTACTGACTCAAAATATTCTGCTGCTCCAGCAGGCAGATCCACCAGAGAAACTTTAGGAGAAAGACGCTTCAAATCATCCTGCAAAGCATCAGCACCACCGCGCTGATTAAGTTTCAACCCTGATACCCCAGGAGCCACCTTATTGTAGTGGCGATAAAGCTGAGGATTCGACTGGTCACATTCGTAAGCAATACAGTTGATATTTCTGTGGCGGTAAATATCGAGGAGAATTCGAGCAACCACACTTTTACCAGTCCCGCCCTTATCACCAGTCACTAACACCAACCGCCCAACAGTTTTTGGCTGAGGATCAGGCTTTTTTTCCTGAGCTTGGTCAGCCGTAGGTTTTGCTCTAACTGCCATTTACAAATCCTCATCAGAAATGATTTGAGGTATAAAAGCAGGACGAGAGGTATTTTGATACTCACTGTCTTTACCCTCATCCGACTTCTTAGCTGTTTTAGTAGTTTTAGTATTTGTTGATTTTGATGAAGCGGATTTTGATTGTGGTTGTGATTTAGAATTAGCTTTTTTGGCAGACTGAGTATTGTTTTGTGTCATCTCAAAATTCTCAGCCAAACCAGACTCATCAATTACTGGTGTACTGGTATTCTCTTGACTAGGAGCATCAGAAGACTTTTTGCGCGTAGACCTTTTGATATCGCTAAGTAAATAACGAATACGTTCTGCACTAATATTGATATCCAAGCCAGCTAAAGTTTCAGACACTTCCTCGTAGCTATAGCCCAGACGAAGCACCCGTTCAATTTGACGGCGCATTTTTCTAATAGCGTCTCGTGCCGGGATATCATCTAATTCCTTAGCACCTAAAGCGCGGAGAGCATCAAGAGCTTCAGGAATTTTCGACTTAGGAACACTATCTTTAGTCACAGAAGTAAAAAGCAGGGTTTTGTTATGTTTAAAACTTTACTTTTGCTGCATACATCTATCTAAAGATAGGTAATTGGGAATGGTAAAAATACTTAAAACAGAGTAATACTTATTCACGTAAATAATTGAACGGTAATTAGTAAGAGCGTGTAAGATAACTCACGAAGAGTTTATCAAAAAAGAATTACACATTTGTTAGTAAGAATTCCCCATGCCACATATGCACTTAATCTGTGGCTTGTTTTCGTGGCAGTAGCAGCGAAATACGCGTTTTGTCCTCACGCGGGTGGTTGCCCCCATTCCCTCGCCTCTTCCCCCACATCCTGGTAAGGAGCAATCCATGCCTAGCCCTCCGGGCTGCCGTCGCTGCGCTCGGCTCGGCAGGCTTGCCAAAGGGGGAAGTATCCCCGCTTTGGAAACCCCCTCAAGAAGTTGCACTAAGTCCTGTATGACGTTATGCCCAAGCGTTCTTCTCCATCACTCGTCCGCACTAAAAAACTACAAGCGCTATTCAGTCCCATTGAATATGAAATGATTCGGTCAAAGGCAGAAGACGCGAGCATTAGCTTGGCAGAATTGACCAGACGCTGTATGTTATTACGACCAATCCCACCACCACCGCCACGACTAGGCAGAGTTACAGTGGCCACATATCTGGAACTGTCACGCATCGGTAACAATATCAATCAACTGGCTAAAGCTGCCAACACTGCCATCAAAATGCAACTGCCACCGCCAGCATCACCAGAACTCTTACAGGAACTCCTAGAACTGCTGCAACACTGCCAACGAGAAATTGCCAAAACCTTTATTGAGGAAGAGGACGAAGAAAGCGATGATTGGCAACCAGACTAAAGGGCGAGGATTCCGTGGACTGCTAAATTATTTAGAATCCCAGAAAGAAGCCAAACTCATAGGCGGCAACATGGGTGGCAACAATGCCCGCGCACTGGCTTTAGAATTCAAAATCTCCCGACAATTAAACCTCGAAGCCGACAGAGTAGTGTACCACGCATCATTATCACTACCACAGGGCGAGCGACTCGATGACGCAACTTGGAATGAAATCGCTCACCGCTACCTTGAAGAGATGGGGTTTGACAGTAACCAGTACGTAGTATACAGACACAACAATACAGAACACGACCACATCCATATATGCGCTAGTCGCATCCGTTTGGACAACGGCAAGATAGTTCATGATAGCTGGGATTACAAACGCAGCGAAACCATAATCCGGCAGCTAGAACAATATTATGGTTTACAACAAACCTATTCCAGCCACGAGAAATTATCCCGCAATCCAAGTATTGGTCAACAAAGACGACTAGAGCGAGAACACTTTGAATATATTAATGGCGATCGCCCAACACCTCAAGAACGCTCCATCAAACAACAGCTTCAAGAGCTAATCGACCGTGCCACTCAAGACCAACTAACTATGCCGGAACTGATTGAGCGACTGCAAATAGAAGGTGTGAAAGTTCGCCACGGTTTAACACGCAACGGTAAGAGTAAGGGTATCAGTTATGCAATGAAGGGCCAGCAATTTAGCGGCACAAATTTGGGAGCAGCTTACACATTCCCAGGATTACAAAAACACAAAGGAGTTAACTATCAACCAAAACGCGATGACGGGCGTATTATCGCACTGCTATTAAATCCAGCCAAACCTACACAACAGCCAAAACCAGTTCAATCAGTTCAACCCAACCAACATCAAGAGAACCCCTCAGTACAACCCCAAGAGCAAACCGACCTTAATCAGTGGCAGCAGAAATATCAACAGCTATCACTGGCTCTGAAGCTAACAGCATTGTCACCCAACGACCGGGACAGAAAAATTATTCGCCATTTAATCAACCAACAACAACCAGCATCAGATATCAAAGACATTATCAAGAATGGTTCAATACAGCGCACCCAAGAAGAATTCAAACAGTTAGTGTCACTGGCAATAGAAATAGATGACTCAGAGAAACAAAAACAAAAAACCATTCGGCGCGGACTAAGCAGATAAATCAACCACCAAAAGAAACTGAGAGGCATTCCCATGAGCTCTAGCCCTGATTATCCTCAACAAAAACGAACCTCTGCCCAAAAACAACAGGAAGAAGTAGACCAAACAATCGAACAGTTGAGACTCATTCAACAGCAGTCAACGGTCAACCAACAGAAAAACCAGCTTTCGGAACACAAACCTGACCGAGAAACCGACAAACCAGCTGAAGAACAAGAACTCAACAAACACGCTAACTCTCCCAAACTGGGCAAAGAATTTGGCTACCTGCCAGCTTCTTACTATTTAGAAGCAGCATCAGAGCAGATTCCTGGTTTAGGTGAAAAGGGAAAGAACATCACCCCAGCAGGTTTAGTAGCATTCGGCCGACTAGGGTTTGACCTGACAAAATCTGACCCAGCCCCACAACGCCCAACATTAGATTCGAGACTTGCAGCAATTCGCGCTCAACGCGACTCCTTGAGTACACCCCCAACACCAGAACCAGAACAAATCAAGCAGGGGATTAAACAACCAGAGAATCAGGAGAACAACTTGCATGAAAATCTCCCTGACGACTCAACACCCCAACAACCCAACAACCGGGATACAGAATCTCAGCACGAGCGCGTTGACCCATCAAAGATGACTTTAGACGAACGCATTGCTCATAACAGGGCGAAAACTGCAACACCAGAACAATCCAAACAAATTAATAAAGATTTAAATCGGTAATAGCAAATGTTTGGTCAAAATCAACAGCAGCCTGACCCATCAGCCTTAATCGGACTCGGCATAGCATTTTTCTTTGGTGCTTTAGCTTACGGCATAGCTAAAATCAGCGGGCCTGTTTTTCCTCTAATGCTCTGTGGTATCTATGTATCGTCTATTGCTACTAGTAAAGAACTGCCACTGAAAATTGGTCTAGGAATCTCCGCAATTGAACTGCTACTCACACCTTTTGTAGGGTGGCAGAATTTTTGGAGCTACAACCTAATTTTGGGCTTTGTGCTTGCCGTGATTCCAGAAAGATTGGTGTCGGGAGTTGTGCGCGGTTCCCAACTGCAAACACCACAGCAACTACAGAAACAACTGCGCCGCAAAGAAGAACTGATCCAAAGGAAGCAGCAAACGCCACCACCGATACTTCCCAAATTAGAAATTGCAGATATTCAATTACCAGACGATCTAGCACCATTATCATTTATGTTCTTGGGTTCCCCTGGTTCCGGCAAGACCCAAGCCATTTTGAAAATGCTCTCCATCATGCGCGATCGCCCAGACTACCGCGTTATCTGCTTAGATAGATCAGGCGAAATCCTTGAAAAATTTGCTGATCACAACACCCTAATCTACAACCCCAGAGACAGCAGAACAGTTCACTGGAGCCACCGCAGCGAAGGCATTGAATTTGAAACTATAGCTGCTGGTTTAATTCCTCCCAACCCAGATGCCAAAGACCCGTTTTGGAATGAAGCAGCCAAAGGGCTGTTATCCGATTTGTACGCCCAGACCTATGACAACGCTGAAGTTTGGGAGATGATAGCCAAAAGACCCTTGCAAGATTTAAAAGACTTACTCACTGGGACATTAAGCGCCACTTATTTAGAAGCAGAAAACACCGCAGCGGGTATCAAAAGTTCAGCCATTAACTACCTGCGATTCTATAAAGTATTAGCTGACAATCAAGCGAAAGCTGACTTTTCTTGGAGCCAGTGGGGAAGAGAAGATGATCTGCGCTGGATATTCTTACCGATATTTGAAAATGAGGCTGAACTGTTTAAACCCCTGTACACAATGGCATTTTCATTAATGCTCAGGGGACTGTTAAGCAATGAGAATCACCACATTAAAACCGTGATTTGCATTGATGAACTCTCAGCACTCGGTAAGCTGGTCGGTTTAGAGCGCTTGCTAGCAGAGGGGCGGAAATTCTCAGGTATTGGAATGCTGGGTACTCAGCTTACAGGTCAAATCGCTAACATTTACGGGGAGTACGGGATGCAAACCATCCTCCAAGGTTGTTGCACCAAACTCATCCTCAATTGCCGGGACTATAGCACGGCTGAATTATGCTCCAAATTGATTGGTGGACAGGAACGCTTAGAAACGACTCACGGCAAGAGTAGTAATGGCTGGTTCAGTGAAACACGTTCTGTCAACCAGCAAATACGAGAAACCTTTGCTGTACTACCTAGTGAACTGCAAGCACTGCCACCACTAGAAGGATATCTATTAATTGCTGACGGTACAAAACCTGCAAAAGTCAGAGTAACCCCAACAGACTATCCTTTGAAAGCTTCGAGATTTATAGATGCTGCAATTTGACAGTTGAGAGGGTGCAAATGATGTTTATTTCTCGTGGTCTTTTAGCTAAAGCTTGTATTCTGGGCTTCTTGGTTGGTTGGGTAACTGAACTTCCCAAAAATTCTGCAAATGCCCATCAAGCCAAAATCCAACATTTATTGTCACAGACTGACAGCAAACACCAATCCTCACCAGCAGTTCGAGCGTCGGCAGAAATTGAACTGCTAGGAGAGGCTAATCTCAGTGAAAATAATGAAGCTATTGAGATTTATCAGCAGATACTGAAAGTTAATCCCAATTCTGCCAAAACGCATTTTCTATTGGCTAAACTTCAACTATTTAATTGGTTCTATCATGCTCGAAACCAGCCAGTAAGAGCTAAACTTAAGCAGACAGGGTTGAACCATTTAAAAACAGCCACATATTTGTACCAAAAGCAGGGCGATACAGCGGCGGCGGCAAAGTTGGAGAAAGTATACAGTCAGGTTCAAAAGGAGACGAACCCAGTTAATTGGGTATTTCCAGAATGGCGCTACGTTGATGTCAAACTTTCAACGCAGTGAGAAGCAGGGTTAGGGATCACCTCATTAGTCCGCTAAGGGTGCGTCACTCTGTCAGCTCTGTGACACGCAGCTACAGCGTCGCTCACTGACATCAGGAAAATGTTTTAGCCAAATGTGGTAAAAACTGTACTATGAATGATGGTTTTCAGATATGAGCCTTGGTTACGCTCAACAATTCTAAATTCAAAAAACCAAAACGCATTGGGCGATTTCCTTTCTTGTAGACTCCGAGATCATAAACGCGATTAAGTGCTGCCAGCTATTAAACAACAAGTAGGTAGTTTTGGCTGTTCTGAGTCTCAAGCTCTACTTCTTCATTCTTCCATCTCCTTCTCACTAAACCTTCCCAATTCAATATTCCATTCTCGATATTTAGGAATAGAAATTTCAACTTCCTCGCTGTTGGAACCTTCTTTGTTTCCATCTTTATCGGGTTTATTGGCAGGTATTTCAATCATTGGAGGCTTGGCTATAACTAGTGCTCGTGTTGTTTTGGCAAGAGCATGATCCGGTTCTAGTTCCAAGACTTTATCAAAACAGGTTAAGGCATCTCTGTAACGCTTCATCATACAGTATGTTGCGCCTTTGTTGTACCACAGATCTGCCACGTCGGGATTGATTTGAATTGCCTGACTGTAACATTCTATAGCTTCTTCATACTGTTGTAATTTCTCTAGTGATATGCCTTTATAAACCCAAGCAGGAATAAATTTAGGTTCAATATTAATTGCCTTTTGAAAGTTGTCTTGCGCTTCTGGGTATTTTTTATTTTCTAGAAGCATTACACCTGTATTAAACCAAGTTTCGTGTTCAGGAATTTTTGTCATATTTGGTTAAATCCCCCAAAATTATTTCCTGGTAGCTGGTTTTAGTCATTTGTAATTCTTCAAAACAATTAAGTAATGTCAGTCTATTCCTAACGCTATCATTTAGATTAACACCAGTAAGAAGTCTGAGTGCTACTTAGGGGAAATCGTACAATTATTGCTTTTAACTATATTTGTATTAAATAATACTTATGTACTTTGAAAATGGCCCAGAAGCAAAAGACGCGGAAATCAAGAGGCTAATTCAACTACTAGGCAGCAGTCAAGATGAGAACACTCGCTGGCGAGCGGCTGAGAGCTTGGGTCAAATTGGTGCAGGGAATCCAGAAGCAATCAAGGCATTAGTACAACTACTAGGCAGCAGTAACTCTTATTCTGTCCGCAGGCAGACTGCCAAATTGCTACAAACAATTGCTATTGGCAATCTGGAAGCTATTGAGAAACTAAAAAAACTTCGCCATACCACTGAATCAGAACATATTCGCTATTTAGTAACAGAGATTTTGGCTGAAATTGATTCTGTTACAGATAAGCAACCTCAAAGAGAAGATGATGACGATCTACTATTATTCCTCCAAGCTGCAAGAATTAAAGAAACAGTAGATCAATATTTTTCAGTTAATAATCATCAAAAAACCAAGTTTTGTTATCAGCGGATAATTGCGTGTTTGGATAAATTACAAGAAGGTCGAGATATCCTCACGCGACGTTCTTTAATGAACTCCTATTTAGAGATATATAAACGTATTGTTTCTTTTGCAATTAATACTAGAGACTTTAAAACTGCATTTTTTTATGCAGAAATATTGAGAAATCGCTATTTGGTAGAGCGCATATCCCAGCAGGATACGCTCCTACCCAAAACGATTACACCAGAATTAGCAGCACAAATAAACCAAGCCAAGCGCACAGAACGCAAGACCTTACAAGAATACACCAACGGTATTAGTAAAAATTTAGACGAGCAACAGCTAGAAGAACTAGATCGCAAGTGGGTTGAGGCTAAACAAGTATTAGCAGATTTATATGCTCAAGTAGCTGTTATCGAACCAGAGTTTATTGCCAAAACAAAGATTTCTCCCATAACTTATAGAGAAGTTCAAGATTTATTGCCTTCAGATACAGCTATTCTAGACTTCTTCTTTACTGATAAAAAATTAATAACAATGCTGATTCTACCCAGAGGAGAATCACCAATTATTCCGGAAACTCTCTCTATTCCACTAAAACAAGCCCCTTTAGAACGATTGGCAGAGCTTTGGGTATCAGATTTAGCCACAAAGAGCAAAAAAAATAAGGAACATATTGAGCCAAAAATTCAAAATATCAACCAACTTATTAAGCAAGTTTCTGAAATTGTGAAATTTAGTAATTTGCTAAAGCATATTCCAGTAGATATTAAGCATCTGATTATTATCCCTCACCAATACTTACACTTATTCCCGCTTCATTCTCTAGAAATAAATGACCATGAACTTCTTATTGACCGCTTTTCAATCAGCTATTTTCCTAATCTGCAAGTCTGGAAAATTTGCCAGAACCGTCAACGTTCTCAAACAACATTAATAGCTATAGAAAATCCCACAGAAGATAAAGATTTAATCTTTGTCAAAGCAGAAGTAGCTGGTATTCGTCAACGCCAACAGTTTTTGCAAAGAAATATTCTTACAGGAAAACAAGCAGCCAAAGCACAGGTTTTACAACTAGCAGAGAATCATCATTGTTTCCATTTCTCTGGTCATGCTGAGTATAATTTTGAAAATCCTCTTACATCCTACCTGATGCTTTCAGGAAACAGCAGTGATAACCTAACCCTAAATAGCATCTTGACTGATTTACAGATGCCTCATGCAAATTTAGTCACTCTCTCTGCTTGTTGTACAGGATTGGTAGATGCTTTTCAACCCACCGAAGAATATTTAGGATTAGCTACAGGCTTTTTGCTTGTAGGTGCAAAAGCTGTCATTGGTAGTCAGTGGAAAGTTAACTCTATTGCTACAGCCTTCCTATTTGATGAATTCTACAGGCAATTAGAAACTAATAATAAAGCCGTTGCCTTGCAAAATGCTCAAAACTGGCTGCGTCGCTGCACTGCTGAGGAACTAAGAGAACGAGCTGATAGCTGGGATTTGAGTACACTGGAACCAAAAGAAAAGTTTCGTTTGGACAGAGCACTTAAGCGTTTACAGAATATTCCCTTTGAAAATCCCTATTATTGGGCAGCATTTATCTTAACAGGATGTTAAACCATGAATAACAGTGATATCCAAGATACAGATTTTTTCATGTGTGAAGCTTTCAAACAAATCCTGACTTCACCCAAAGTTGAACTAGAACAGAAATTAGGTAGTGGCGCTAGTCATGTGATTGCCAACTATTTAACCACACTACCCTCAGAAGATTTCCAAGATCCGGCTATAATGGCAAATCGCATTGCAGCTTTTTGTCAAAGACCAGAAAATAAAAATTTACAAGATTGGTGGGGTGAGATCTACGACAGACTTGATGAAGATGGTATTGATATTTTTGTTAAAAAATCCCGTGACCCTGGGGAAGAAGCAGATGATGAACCAGAAACTACACAAATTATTACTAACGAAGGTCGAGATATCTGCCAATATTTGGAACGTTGGGCGCAGGAAGTAAAAAGTCAGGATACGCAAGGGAATCAAGATGACTCTAATTCAAAATAGTCCCATCGTTAAAGTCCAATCTCCAACGCTGCACCTATATTATTATCGGCTGCATCATGGCATTAATGAATCGACCAAGGTTGTACAAGACCGACGCACATTATTTTCTGAAAATTTAAATAAAATAGTTGCTAACTTGAGAAGTAGCACAGGTAAAAAAGGATTAGATATTGTTAAATTAATTCCTGTTGAACAAGAACAGGATGGAACTATTTTAGACTTTGCCAATGTGCCATTAGAATGCCGCAAATCAAATAATGACCGACTGTACTTTGAAACTGGTATTATTCACAGTCGCCTCGCTGCTCGTCGGTTCAATGATACCTACATTTTACGTTTAATTAGATATGTTCCTGCAATCCAGGGTGAACAATCACTAGAATTATTTGAAAATTTAAGCGAACACCTTAATGACCTTGATGTTGAACTTGGACAAACAGTAGTTTTTGCTGGTATTCTCAAAAATCAATCTCACTCCCAACCAACAGATACCATTGCCGCAGAATGTTTAAGTAATTATTACAGTCAAAATATTCCCACAGACGAACTAATTGTTAATGAATTTTTAGATTGTCCTTTTTATATATATCCTCAAACAGTCTCCGTTAAGAAAATCGATGAATATGCCATTAAATCAACAAAACTAGCCTGTGTTTTTCTTTATAAAGACGAGAATGTAGAAAAAAAAGCAGATACATTTTATAATATTTTACAAACTTTGCTCTTAAGCTATCATAAAATTATTTATTTCTTCTCCCAAAGTTTGATATTAGAAAATATCCTGCATAAACAATATGAAGCTATTGAGCGACTTAGCGAGGATTATGCTCAAAGAAAATGGGATAGCTTATCTATGCTCAAGCTTCCTCAAGAATCTTTAGATTACTACAAACGTCTTTCTTTTCTTGAAGACCAAGTAAGATTAATTGAAATTCATCAGAGTAATTATCGAATATGTATTGAAGAAATTGAGCAAAAAACTGGACAAAAAATTCCTAGGTTTTTTGCTGATTTTGAGAATGAAATTAATCGTAATCTCAAGCAGATAAAAGCTGATATTGGTTTTCTCAATCCAGGAATTCAACTTTATGAAAAACTAATGCTGAGTGTGCAAACCCAAATCAGTATTAATGAAAATGTAATTCGAGATAGACAAGCTAAACTAGGACAACTTCTTACAGGAGTAGGTGCAGCTATTGCTATTGGTCAAATAGTTTCCCAACCGATGACGAATACATTATCTTTATATATTGATAAAGGAAAGAATCAACCATCAGTAACTAGTTTATGGTTAGGTGCATTGCTGACTATTGCTTTAAGCCTTGCAATTGGCTATGGTATCAGTGTTAAGGTTTATCAATGGTTTACCAAAGACAAATTTTGAGTGGTACAGCTTTAGATGTGTATTGAGTCTGTAAAGTGTAGGGGCAATTTGAGAAATTGTAACTAGACAAATTAATTTAAATCTCTTTATTGAAATATTCTGTAAAAATAAGAGTTAACCAATTATGGCTAAGTTGCACGACTATGAAACCTGGTTTGATAAAGGAATGGCACTCGAGGAATCAGATAAGCACGTAGAAGCATTTGCCTGCTTCCAAAAAGCCATCGAAATTAAACCCGACTTTATCCCAGCTTGGGTTTACCAAGGCATATCGCTAGAACAGTTGCAACGGCATGATGAAGCGTTAGCATTATTTGACGCAGCCATTCAAATTAATCCGAACGTTACGGATCTTTGGTATAACAAAGGTGCAACTCTTTGTATGTTGGAGCGATACGAGGAAGCGCTAGCTTGCTTTGATAAAGTTCTGGAGATAGATCCTAACAATGCGATCGCTCAAACAGCTCAATGTCTAACGCTAGAAACTTTGGAAAGTCTTAAACAAGCACAAAACTTAGTGTCCGTAAACTCAACCTATTCTACTAATGTAGCCGATGACACTTACTTACTAAAAAGATGTCCTTAAATGTTAGCATCCAGTAAGTACAAAAGCTGCCCAATAATAAGGGTTTTCAAAAGGAATACCCTCTAAACGTTTAAGTGCCCGTTGTAGGCGAAACAGTTCTTTTGGTTCTAGTTTACTTAAATCCCAGGTTTTTGTTCGTTCTCTTAAGGTGTCAGCAGTACAACAACGCAGCCAAATCTGAGCTTTTTGTAGAGCAACTGCTTTATTATCTATTTGATCTAACTGCCGATAAAACTCATCTAGAAGAAAGGCGGTAGCAATTGAATTGACTTTCCAGAGACTGCTGACAACTGCCTTAGCACCTGCAAGCAAAAAGCCTGTAGGTAGTCCTAAATACTCTTCAGTCGGTTGAAATGCATCCACCATTCCAGTACAGCAAGCAGAGAGAGTTACTAAGTCTGTATGGGGCATATGCAGATCAGTGAAGATTGTATTTAGGGTCAAATCCTCATCATCACTGTTGGGAGAAAGCATGAGATAGGAGTCAAGAGGATTATCAAAATTGTATTCAGCGTGACCAGAAAAATGAAAACAATGATAACGAGTTGCCAAAAGTAAAATTTCTGGTTTAGATGCCAGTTGTCCTGAGAGAACTCGATTTTGAATGAAATGTTGACGCTGACTAATGCTAGTTACTTCAGCTTGAGAAAAAATTAAATCTCGATCTTGAGTAGGATTTTCTATTGCCAGCAATGATTGACGTTTACGTTGGCGTTTCTGGCAGATTATCCAGACTTGAATACTGGGAAAATACTGGACTGAAAAGCGGTCAGCTAGATGCTGATGCTCATTCAATTTTAGAGCATGAATAGGGAAAAGGTGTAAATAGTTATTAGGAACAACAATTAAACTTTGGATATTATAAGGAATATAGTCCAGTAACTTTCTGAAATTGAGATAATCAGAAATCTTATCTAAAAAAAAAGGTATTTCTTGGATACTTTTGTCAATTTCTAGCTCCTTCTTAACTTTAGGTTTTGCGGTAAAGCTAGAGATCCAGTTTCTAGCAATATCTTCTAGAGAGTTATCTTTTAGTTCTAGACACAGGTCTTCGGAAATGATGGGTTTTTCTGTCCCCGGAATAATCAACATTAATACTAAGACTTTTTGGGCAAAAAAGAACTCAATTATAGCAGTATCAGGTGGTATTAAAGATTGAATATTTGTAAAGGAAATGGGATAAACTTTGGTTTTAGCAATAAACTCAGGTTCAATTTCTGATACTTGACTATATAAGTTTGCTAATAATTGTTTTGCTTCAGACCACTTCTTGCTTGATTCAGCTATTATTTGCTTATTCTGATTTCCAGATATTTCGTATTCGTAATAAGTGTATTCGGCTAATGTCCTCCTTTCAATTAGCTTAGTCTTTTCTATTTGTTGAGATAACTCTAATGGAAATGTCTCTGGCAAGGGGGTATCCTGCTTTGCTAGTCTCTCAACTAAGTATCGATTTTTAGAAAGTTCAGTATACAATAATGCATTTGCTGAATCATCTGTATAAATACAAATAGCAACAATACGTTGATATATTTCCAAATATAAGTTCATTACAGAACGCCGAGTTTTAAGGTCTTGATCTTCTTGAAATATCTCTAAACATCCAATTACTTTTTTATAATAAAATTTTGCTTTTTCAGGATGATTAATAGACAGATGATGATCGGCTGTTTCTTTAAATCTCGTCACTTTAATAAATAAATTAAGTTCACCTTGCAGTAAAATTGGTGATAGTTCACTTAATTTTTCTCTGGATTGCTGCCTGACGTTACCATTCATAGCAGCTTCCTGCAAAGTCATGAAAGCATTAAAATCTTCTATATCATACCTAGTGGTCAACAGATGCCGTAATTGATTTTCTGCCTCTACAGTTAGATAGCCGCTTGCTAAAGCTTTTTGGACAACGTCACGGATTCTTGTCATATTGCTAGGTTCCTTAATTAGGCATTGAGCTGGGTTTTTTGGCATCCACTGATATCCTACTTAAAAGTATTGATATTACTCGATTGTGGCATACACAGTTCTTGTAACGAAATAACGAAATCGTTATTTCGTTAAATACATATTTCTTGCTTTAGCGAAATCGTCTTTTCATAGTGACGAAAACACGATATAACTAATTCGCTCTTGGGCGAAAGGACGAAATTTCATGACCGTATTAGTGGGTGTCATTTCTCAAAAAGGGGGGGTGGGTAAAAGCACCCTTGCTCGGCTCATTGCTCGTGAATATGCGGCGGCTGGCTGGGATGTAAAGATTGCCGACCTAGATATTTCTCAAGGTACGAGTACGGATTGGAAACAACGCCGCGAAGTAAATGGTATTCAGCCGGAGATTGCTGTTGAACCATTCCGCACTGTTGCTCAAGCTCTGAAACACGCCTCGGTTTATGACCTTATGGTTATGGATGGCCCACCACATTCCATGCAAGGAACACTAGAGATTGCCCGTGCAAGTGATTTGCTTGTCCTACCCACTGGCTTATCACTGGATGACCTCAAACCATCCGTACTGTTGGCGCATGAGTTAGTAAACGCCAAAATTCCCGTTGATAAAATTACCTTTGCTCTATGCAGAGTCGGCGATCGCGAGAACGAAATTGAGGAAGCCCGTTCATATATCCATAAAGCTGGTTATGTCACAGTAGCCGGTTCAATTCCTGAAAAGACAGCTTACCGACAGGCTTCTGATAACGGTCGTGCTGTTTCTGAGGTCACGTTTCCTACTTTAAAGCAACGGGCAGAACAAGTTGCTCAAGGAATTATCGATTTATTGAGTAACCAAAGGGGATGATATGTCAACCAAACCACCACCACCACCACGTAGACCAAACAAAGGTGAACCTCCTAGCATTGATGAAACGAAGTCAAACTTGGAGAAGCCAGAACCTGGGGAAACAGCCAATTTGAATTTTAAAGTCCCTGCCGAGTTCAAGAGGGATTTTAAAATTGCGGCAGCTACTTACGGCTGTACCCAGGTTGAGCTATTACAGCGTATTTTCAAGTTCTGGACAGAGAATCAGGGCTAGCCAAGATTCGTCTTATCGCTAAAAAACGAAGTAACGAAGTAGCGTTTTCTTTATTTCTTGCTTTAGCGATTTCGTTGACGTTGTTCTCAACACAATCCTTAACAGCGATGTGAACTAACACCTACACCTACCACATCTATAACTTGCCATTAATAATGTTTTATAGTATATTTGTACTATTAAAGAGAGAGCAGATGATTAGACTCAAGTTAGGTGTGCCGTTAGAGAAAAATGACAAAACCCCTTATGGGATTGGTTTGCATTAACTTTCAAGATTAACTAAAAATCTTTACAAACTGCTTAAAACTCTTGTCACATAAAGATTTACAATTAAATTATCAGTGATTCACCCCAAGACTGAATCAAAGCGTAATATAATGCAGAATCCACTGCATTTACCTTGGGGGGAGCTTTGCGTTTTCAGTTTAAGAAAAAGAAACTCGAAGCACTTTACACAGAAGAAAAAGATGCTCATAAATACCCAGGTGTGGTTGATGACTTTTTTGAAGTCATGGCGATTATTGATGCTGCTGTAGATGAGCGAGACTTATATGCTCAAAAAGGGTTGAGATTTGAAAAGCTCAAAGGAAAACGAGGAAAAAAAGGACAGCGTTCCTTACGTTTAAATGATCAGTGGCGTTTAATCGTGACAGTGGATGAGGATGACCAGGGGAATTACCTCACAATAATTGATATCGAAGACTACCACTAACTTTCGCTACTCAGGGGAGACAGCAATATGAGCCAGAGTTTTGCACCAGCAAGAGTACCAACACCAGGGAAAATTTTAAGTCGAGAATTAGAAGCCCGTGGCTGGACACAGAAAGATTTAGCAGAAATTATGAGTCGTCCAGTTCAAACTATCAACGAAATTATCCGAGGAAGCAAGCAAATTACACCTGAAACAGCTATTGAATTGTCCCAAGCCTTGGGGACTTCTCCTGAGTTCTGGACGAACCTCGAAGCAAAGTATCGGCTGCATTTAGCAGGAAAAGAAAAAAAGGAGCAAGATATAGCTCGTAAAAGCCGATTGTACACAATTGCCCCAATCTCTGAACTAATCAAAAATGGGTGGATTCAAGGAACAAATTCGATTGATGAGTTAGAACAGCAAGTTTGTAATTTTTTTGGCATATCTTCTTTAGATGAAATACCCAAATTAGATGTTAATTTCCGTTGTTCCGAGCATCGAGAGCCAGAAGAAATTTCTCGAATAGCTTGGGTAAAGCGAGTAGAAAATCTAGCAAAACAACAAACAGTTGCTAGTTTTGACCGTAGAAAACTAGAGGCTGCTATTCCTGAAATTTTAGTTAGTGCTAAACAAGTAGAAAGTATTGTGCAGATTCCTAAATTACTAGCAGATTTAGGCGTAATTTTTGTAATTGTGCCGCATTTGAGTAAAACTTATTTAGATGGTGCAGCCTTTTATTTAAATGGTAATCCTGTTGTTGCATTGACATTGAGATATGACCGGATTGACTCATTCTGGTTCACCCTCATGCACGAGTTAGCGCATATTGTTTTAGGACATCAAGGAGCTTACTTAGACAACTTGGATGCTCTAGAAGAGAATGATGAGGAAAGAGAAGCTAATCAAAAAGCTGCTGACTGGTTAATACACCCTCAGACATTAAATGAATTTATAGTCAGGAGTAAAAAACTCTTTTCTCGTAAAGCAATTGAAGAATTTGCTCTTGATCAACACAGGCATCCAGGCATAATTCTTGGTCGCTTACATTATGACAAATTAGTTCCTCATAAAAACTTGAGGACGTTACTCATTAAAGTTAGTCCCCTTTTGAAAAACTGGATTGATAATTAGTGCAGCTTTGTAAGAGTGGGAGACAGCAGAGTAATGTACTACATTAATACTTGCTTATAAAATAATTAGTTAATAGTAAACAATATTCTCCTCACCTATAGGCTTCACTTAATTTCGTCCTTTCGCTAAATCACGAAATAACGCTATCTGCTCTTAAATCTACTTAGCATCCTCTGGTGGTAAACCCAATTTGGTACGAAAATCCTCGTCGTATTTTGCTTTCTCCCAATTATTGGCAGATTTAATTTGGTCAATACTTATGTTTTCAGCAAGTTCAAGGTTAGCACCGTCGAGGTTAGCACCTGCAAGGTTAACACCTGCAAGGTTGGCACGTATGAGGTTAGCACCTGCAAGGTTAGCACCTGCAAAGTTTGCATACATGAGTTGTCCGTGTGAAATCTGGGCTTGTGTCAGGTTGGTGTGTGTGAAACTGGCGCGTGTGAGGCTAGCATAATCGAGAGTGGCACCATTGATGTTGGCATCATTAAAGATGGCATCATCAAGATGAGCTTTTATGAGGTTGGCACTTGTGAGATTAGCACTTATGAGTTTGGCACGTATCAGGTTAGCACCAGTAAGGTTGGCATTTATGAGAATGGCACCATTCAGGTTCGTATTGCTGAGATTCAATTCACTTATAAGTTCTGTATCAATTAGAAATTGAATAACACTCCCTTTGCGTTCTCCATCTTTATCCAGCCTCCGTAGTACCGATAAAGTTCTAGCGCGTGCTACATCAAATGCTGTATCTCCTCGTAAAGGGTCTGAAACTTTCAAATTTTTCTCAAGCAATAGCTCTGACATCCGGTCAATATAAGCTTCTAATGCTTCTTCTCGTAAATTGTTATCTGCTATTGCTTTTTCTAATTGAGCTTGTTTTTCTGCCCCTTCTTTTTCTGCTTCAGCTTGCTTATCTGCTCGTTTCTGTTCCCTACGCTCAAATTGGAATAACACAATTGGAATTGCTAATGTACCAGCTAAACCTAACCAATCCCAAAGTGTTTTACCTGATTGAAAATACTCTGTTGTCTCTGTAAGTTTTATAATTTTTCCATCTTTGGGATTTAGTACTTCCTTTATAGTTACTGATTTATTCGAGTCCTCACCAAAACCACTCCAGTTAAATTGATAAAGAATATAGATAATTACAACCGTAGCTAACAAGCCTATAATTAAATTATTCTTATTAATTATTTTTTTTAGCAAATCGAGGTATTTATTCTGTAACTTACCCATAGATGCTTATGATGTAGCCATATTATTTGACTTGTAAACACTATATCTAAGAATATAATCCTTACTTTAGGTATTCTTTTAGGTTTATATAAATATTATTTCTTGTTAATAGTGCTACTGCTAACAACGATTCTATTTTGTTCGCTAGAGGTTGAAAAGCTTAATTTTATATTCGCCCCAGGAGCGGCTGACAAACTATTAGGGTGTCCGCCGAGATACGGATATTGTTGACGAATTATGAAAATACTTGGCTTAAGAGATTGGTAGTTCTGAGCGATCGCGCTTTGTGGTGCTGCCTTCTTCGTCACTCTTATGTCGTCAATGGCACAAAAGCCGACTTATACCCAGGCGATCGCAACTTTCGACGCTCTTGATGGATATAGCAATGAATTCCCAGACTGGGAATCGGTAACGGCCGCAGGAATAATGCAAATATGCTAGAGAATTCGTTATCGGAAATTGTGCTAACGGAAGTTAAAGCCAAATATCACAAGAATGCTTTAAATTTTAAATAGATTTACTGGGAATCCTATGACAGGAATGGAACCTTTAGTAGCAGCAGTGGCGGCATCAGCTGTTAGTGGCGTAGCCGTTCCTATTTTTCAGTCACTTTGGGGAGGCGGAGGTAAGCTTTTAGGACTGTTTGGCAAAACCTTAGATGAAAAAACTAGGGAGTTAATTTTTACTGCGTCAAAGCAGTATGTTCAGAACTACGAAGAACGGCACGGTATCCTCAAAGTATTGGGAATGCGTGAACCTGTCAAGCTGGAATCGGTCTATACAGCAGTTCAATTTTTAGATAATGATGCTAGGAGTAGTTTTGAATCTATCGAAAATTTAGAACAATTTTATCGCCAAGCTAATACCCGCAGGTTTCAATCTCAAGATAAAGGTAAACAAGAAGGAATTAAAGTTGCTAACGATAAGCAATATCTAATGGTGCTTGGTAGCCCCGGTGCAGGCAAGTCCACATTTCTGCGAAAGATGGGATTAGAAGCACTCAAGGGGAAAAGAGGAGGATTTCAACACAGCTGTATCCCTGTATTTATAGAGTTGAAAAGATTTACATCCAGCGATATCAATATAGAAAATTTTATTGCAGAAGAATTTCGGATTTGTGGATTCCCAGAACCAAATCAATTTACAGCTAAAGCCTTAGAGCAAGGCAAGCTACTAATTTTGTTGGATGGTTTGGATGAAGTTCCAACAAAAAACTCAACCAATGTAATTAGTCACATTCAAGATTTTGTTGATACTTACGATAAAAATCGCTTTATTACGTCCTGTAGGGTAGCAGCCTATCGCCACAATTTCCGACGGTTTACTGATGTGGCAATGGCAGATTTTGATGATATTCAAATTGAAAACTTTATTAACAATTGGTTCAAAAGTAAACCTGATGTAGGTAAAGATTGTTGGCAAAAACTCAATAGCCAAGAATATACTGCTGCTAAGGAACTAACTCAAACACCATTATTACTGACTTTGGTATGTTTGCTCTATCAGCGTTCTGGTAAAATTCCGACTAATCGAGCAACTCTTTATGAAAGAGCATTGAGAGTTTTACTAGAAGAATGGGCAGGTGAAAAAGGCATTGCTCAGGAAGACCTTTATAAAGGACTAGATACCAAACGCAAGGAAATGATACTTTCTGAAATTGCCCATGATGCCTTTCAAGAAGACCGCTTATTTTTACCGCGACGGGAAATTGCCGACAAAATTGCGAAGCTACTAGCAGAAATGCTACCGGATGAAAAATTTATCAATGGGATAGATGTTCTCAAATCTATTGAAGTACAACATGGAGTATTAGTAGAACGCGCTGATAGTATTTACTCTTTCTCTCATCTGACACTACAGGAATATCTAACAGCACAATACATTGATGACCATCGCCATATTGAGAAATTAGTTACTGAACACCTAACAGATGAACGTTGGAAGGAAGTGTTTTTATTAGTAGCTGGTTTAATGCGTGGTGGTGCAGATGATTTGCTGTTGTCGATGGAGAAAGAGGCGCAAAAGTACATTAACACACCGAAACTACAAGCTTTATTAAACTGGGTAGAACAGGCAACAACTGGATCTACTGGGGATTTTAAACCTGTGGGTAAACGTACAATTGCGATGGCTTACGCCTACGCCAATGCCTCCGTCAACACTAGGTACTACGTCGTTGCCAACCCTGAAGCCAACGCCTATGCCAATGCCGAAGCCAAGGGCATCGCCAAGTCTAACGCCGATGCCAACGCTTACGCCCTCGCCATTAGCAAAGCCAAGAGCATCGCCAAGGGTGCTGGACTTGGCATCCTCAAGGCCAAGGACATCGCCGAGATCAAGTCCAACGCCATTACCGAAGCTATTAATTACATTCATACACTTGAAGAATTAACAATCTTCAATAACGTTAATTTTAATATGCTAATTGACGAACTCAAAGAAATGAGAACTAAAGTTACTGATGAGGAACAACCGCAAGAAGCGTATCGGGCATTTCTTCCACGCCTTATAAAAACTTCACTCAATGCTTTCAATCTCAGTCCAGACATAATTAATTTATCCCAGTCAGAGACCAAAGCACTGGAAAATTATCTCTATGTCAATTCTCTGATTATCCAGTGCAAACAAGCATCTGTGCGGGTATCGCCCACAACTTGGGAAGCAATTGAGGCAAGGATGTTATTAGTTCCGAGTAGTTGAATAGTTTACTCTCAAGCCTAATATCCTGCCAGCCAATAATATTAATGGATTTTCATCCACTCAAAAAGGCTGTTCCCACTGCCAATCAAAATGTTCAAACCGCCTGGGGTTCTCCGCAGTGTAGCGCACAGTATTTTGAATCTGTTTATGCCCCAAGTAACTCTGTATATCTCGCGTAGAGCGATTTTGTTCTGCCAAAAAATAACCGCAACTATGGCGGAACATATGCGGATGCACCTTAATATGTAACCCCGCTTTTTCAGCTGCACGTTTCACCATCTTCTCAATCGCATCCACCGACAGTGACTGCCCTCGCTCATTGGGAAACACAAAATAACTATTAGGATAAGTCTGCTTTAACTGCGTCAACAAATCCACCTCATCCGGCTGCATCGGGTGATTCCCACTCTGGCTGCCCTTAAGCCGCTTGATGTAAATCACCTTTCGCTCTAACATAACTGCATCCCATTTCATGGTTGCTGCCTCCCCCGGTCGCAGCCCATGCCGAAATGAGAGCAGTAACAACGCCCGATCTCTAACTCTATGCCGACCGCGATCGCCCGCCGCCTGAATCAAAATTTTCATCTCCTCCCAGGTCAAATACTCCCGGCTGCGATACTGATCATTATTCAAGCGCCGAAACGTCGTACTCATTCTCTC
>NZ_JAVRBR020000125.1:0-163103 GCF_034531165.2 Dendronalium sp. ChiSLP03b
ACAACGCAACTGTACCGCCAGTAAAGTAATTTGGCGTTTTACTACTGAAGACGCGCGTGTCAAACTTAAACATCTTTATCCAATTTTTGAAACCGATGAAACAGGCGATTCTAATGCAACATTTTAGCCTTGACACGCCACTACATAGTACTTGCTATGCAAAAAGGTGGTAAGCTAATCGTCATTCATTTTTCTAGGATGCTTCGCTGGTAGTAAGGGCTGAGGCCCTGGTTTTATGCAACTTAAATGCTCATTAGCTTATTGTCGCCTCCGGTTCAACAGATGAACTTAGCCAAGATGCGATCCAAAGGTTTTTGGCTGTTTAATTTCTGGGATTTTGATTTCAATATTGTCTGAAGCAATCAAATCTGCTGCTTCTTGTAGCAGTTCCTGTTGTTCCTGTTGAATTGCTTCTAAACGTTGAGAAATTTCTAATAAACGTTGTTGTTTGTCTTGATAAATTGTTTGATAATTGGCAGGTAGTAAATCTGGCACATTGTCATTAATTTTCGCACCTGTTATTTGTTGAACAGAAAACCTGCCAACTTTAATTAATGATAAAACGCTAACTTGAAGAAAAGCTTGAATTAATTTTAATGGTACTTGCAGTATTGACCAACTAGCTGTTTCAATCAATCGTACAATTGCTTTAATAATGCTCCAGAGTAGAGCAAGTATAACAAGCAAAATTACCAAACTAATAATTGGATGATTAGCTGCCCAACCTAGTATTTGAACTAGTCGTAACAATGCAGGGTGTTGCACCAGCCAATCATTTACTGAAGATGCGATCGCAGTTTGAACTGCTGTCGATGTTGTACTCTTAACTTGTTCAGCTGTTTGCCAACTTTGTTCTAAAGAACCTTTTGCTTGCTCAAGAGTAGTTGTAACTGTATTAATTGCTTTATCGGTCGTTGTTGTAGCTGTTTGCTTTAAAGACTGTCCAGCTTGCTGTGCTGAGTTAGTAACAGAGTTAACGCCTTGGTTAATAAAATCTTTGGCTGTTTGCCAGCGTTGCCAAACTCCTTCAGGCAATTTTATGTCTATTTGAGGTGTCATAGAATATTTCACCTAGGCTGAAACCAAACCCGCAAACCATCTTTGGGGCGATTTGAGGGAAAAAACACTGGATCTAAACTTTGATTGGGCAATATCTCCCAATGATAGCTGCGTAGAAGTTGAGCAGCAATAATTTTCATTTCCATTTTGGCAAAGGCTATGCCGATACAGATGCGCGGGCCGCCACCAAAACCAATTAAGCTAAAAGAATACTGTTTGTGTTCTTGGCGCTGAGTATTGAAACGGTCAGGATCGAAACGTTCTGGTTCAGGATAAATTTCCTCTAGTTTATGAGTCATGAGAATTGAATACAACAGTCGCCAACCTGCGGGGACATGAAAGCCATTAAACTCAAAGTCTTTAATCACGCCACGAAACCCGCCTCCAACAGGTTGATGAAATCTTTCAACTTCCAACAAAACCTGCTCTAAATAAGGCATTTGCCCCAATTGTTCCAAATTGAGATCGCCTTTACTTGCAAGTTGCAATTGTTCTTCTCTAGCGCGTTGCAACACTTTTGGATGACGGGCTAATTCTACACATAGCCAAGTCAGCATTGATGTGGTGGTTTCATGTCCAGCAAATAGTAAAAGCACTGCTTGGGCGATAAGTTCCTTTTCACTTAAACTGTTACCTTCTTCATCTTTAGCTTGTATTAACAGGCTAAGGGTATCTTTTGTTGGGTTTTGCTGGCGTTTTGTGACAACTTTTGTTAAATGCTCTAAGATTTGATTGCGAGCTGTTATGGCTTTGCCAAATTGAGTAAATGGTAAGGGCAGGGTATTAATAGCAAACAGTCCATTTGTGAGAGTTGTAAACAACTGGCTGAGACGCACGCATTCCTCACCAGGACTAGTACCTAACAACAATTGACTGGCAATATCAAATGTCAGCTGTTTAAACTCTTTGTGCCAAGTAAACTGCTGTTTCTCCTCCCATTTTTTGAGATAGGTGCGTGTGATATCTTCCATCGTGGTGGCATAATTTGCTAATGCTGGCCCATGCAAGGCTGGCATCATCAAACGACGATTTTTGCGATGTTCCTCTCCATCTTGCAGAAAAAGCGATTCGCCTAGCAATGTTTTGAAGTTATCAGGCCATCCCTCACGCCAAGAAAAATAATCCATGTGGCTGGAAAGCACGAAATCAACCGCCTTTGGCCCTATCATCACCACAGTCGGTTTGCCACTCAGGTGAGTTTTAAAAATAGACCCGTACTGACGATAGCGCTTTTTAATAAAGTCTGGGTCGAAAAGAAAAGGAAGTGTTTCACCTAATACAGGTAAACCAAAGCTACCAGGCGGATATTGATATTTATTCATAAGCCCTTACTACACGAATTATCTGAGAAAAGTGAATGACGATTAGCTTAGACTGATAATATCTTTACTTTGGTCGATCTGTTTATTTTTCCGTAATCAGCATTTTTACACTTGTGGTTCTTTTTTGACGGCGTTAAAGCAACTAAGTTTCTTGGTTTGATAAATCAGAGTGTAATTTATGAGTGACAATAAACAGCAAAGTGGTTTCTGGAAAAGCTTACCTGGCGTTTTTACAGCTTTAGGCGGAGGTGCCGGGATTGCAGCTATTATTGCAGCTGTAATTCAAGTCACGCATCCATCAACACCAGCACAATCTAATACTCCACCAGCAAATGCAGCTACTTCATCACCTGTATCTCAAGAGACGGAAGGAAAGTTTACAGTAGCAGCTAACAGTTCGCTAGGTAAAGCCTTTGTTAATAAACAATCCTCGACTAGGACATTTCACTTCGTTGCTAACAAAGACAAGTGGACATACAACTCAAACTTAGAGCCTAATGGTGCTGATGGAAATATTAATTACAGTAGGGCTACTCAAAAATACAACTTGCCTGGTTTTCCAGAGGGATCTTTGATAGTTCGTCAGAAAGGCGAATACCATTTTATTGGACACGAGCAAACCTTAACATTAGACCCAAATGAAACAGTTTTCTTTACAATCAATGATACTGGAGATAATAATAACGGTGGAGCCTTCAATGATAATCAAGGCTATTTAACTGTTGAGTGGAATTGCGAGGATTGTAAGTAGTAACTGATACTGTTGGCGAACTTTAATAATTCACCCAAAAAGGTGAGAATTGCCCTGCAATGAAACCAGCAAGCACTTGAGTAATAAAAAAGATTAAAATCTGAATTCCATGTATTACATGGAATGAGCAAGTAGAAGTTTAGAGATGATTCGGGTTTTGAATCAAGAAAGTCTTTAAGTGATAGCGAGTGCTGCAAATCTTGATGTTCGTTTCTTGGCATGAGGTACGCCTTGTAACCAAGCAACTATCCTCATCACAGGTTTCAGTGAGATGGACTTTGTAGCCAGTCCAAGTGACACCGCGTTTGTTGCCGTAGCGAGTATCTTTGTCATAAAGCGAATCCATCCGAGTGCCAGTTGGGGGTAAATCAGTAGCAGCCCGTAAGCGTAAAGAGTTATTCTCAACATAATAGACCTCTTGCATAAATCCTTAAAGTGTCATGTTAAGCAAAGCGACACATTGGGTGAGATTCTTCACTACACTACGTTTCGTTCAGAATGACATTCCTAATTTCTTGACTTTTGCAAGAGGTCTAATATTGATGAATCCAGGACTGACAAAGGATTTCCACCGCCGGGATATGACGCAGATAGGTAACAGTGGGAGACTCCCACAGGACTTTCAGTAACTGCATCCGATCATTACCAATAGTTTCAGCATATTTGCTTCGGGCAGCAATCCCTTTGGGCAGGTGATACTCCTCGACTCCTCGACTATATCGTTCAAACCATTCGGGGGGAACCCAAGAGCGTAACCAGGATGAATATGAAATTGAGGAAGTGTTAGAAAATTGGTTGGAATACCTCAAACAGCAACAAAATAATGAAGAAACTCATTACAGCCTTTACCACTCCAGCTTCCGTCACTGGCTGAGTCAACAAGTAATATAATCACACTTTTTGCCGTATTTCTGATACGCACGGGATGGTTTCACTCACATCCTGGGAAACGCAGCACTTCCTTTCCCTAGTGCGGTTTAATATTTAAGGATGGCAGTGTTGAGATTTATTAAGAAGAGATTATGAAATATTGGCAACTACTAGCTAGCTTTGTCTTAGCTATGGTTCTTTTTTTTCCCCTATCAGCGCAAGCTGCGAGTTCTTCCAGTATTACCCGTTCTGCTGGAGACGAACTCAAGGGTAAGGATTACTCCGGTCAAAGTTTAGTTGGTACTGAGTTTACCAATGTGAATTTAGAGAATGCTAACTTTAGCAATGCCGATTTACGTGGCGGCGTGTTTAACGGTACGGTCTTGGAGGGAGTAAATCTGCATGGTGCAGATTTTAGTGAAGGCATAGCCTATCTAGCAAAGTTCAAGGGCGCTGATTTGAGTGATGCGGTTTTGACGGATGCAATGATGTTGCGATCGACTTTTGATAATGTTGACATCACAGGTGCTGATTTCACCAATGCAGTTTTAGATGGGCCTCAGGTCAAAAAACTCTGTACAAAAGCTAGTGGAGTCAATTCTAAAACTGGTGTAGACACTCGCGAGTCTTTAGGATGTAAGTAGTTTTAAGAAGGGAGGAGGCAGAAGAGGAATCCCCATAAATAAATTTTTTCTTTCTTATCTCCCTTGTCCTCCCTTCGAGTGACACTCGCAGGCTCGCTAACGCAGTTGCCTGCGGGAGGGTTTCCCTCCCGCAGCACTGTCTCACCTTGTGCCGTTTCCAGGGTTGTTGTAAAAAACCTACATTCGTCAGGGAGTGGGGAAAGACCGCTTTCATGCTTGGCGGCGATATACGAAGTTCATAAGGACTGCCATTTGCCTCAAAATGTAGCTCGACAAGAGAAAAATTACGATAGGAAACTACTACTCTCAATTTAGTAGAACCCACTTTGTTTATAGCCACAAAGTTCTCAACCAAAATTTTAAAATAGAAGTAAGTCACAAAGACAACTTTTATTTAAATGAAAATACAGTCATCGGTGCTAGTCCATTTAGGATTTGGTAAGTACGTGCGCTCCGACCAAGTGACAGCGATTATACCTATCGAAGAAGACCGAGGGCCAGGGCGACGTACCTTTGTTCAACTTCAGGGGCAAACTAACCCGATTGTTGCCTCAAGAGCTGAGGATACTATCGTGCGCGATTTAGTACAGGAGCCACGAGAAGTCACCCAGGCACGTCAACAGCAAGAAATTCTCCAAGATTTATTGGTAGACTTAGCCAACGTTAACTCCACAGTGCGGCGGATTAGTCGTGATGAAGGTAGTCTAGATTTGGATTTGTTGGAGCGACGAATTCGGCAAGTTTTAGAGAATTAATTGCAGATATCAGCAAGATATAGAACGGAGAGTAATGCTGAATACAATTACAGACCCCGTTGCAGTCCTAGACATACAAATAAGACCAGCCAGGTTGTGGATGCCTGAACGGGCACTGTTTACGCCTGCTGCTTTAGATGAGTCTTGGGGGCAGCAGATTCTAAGGCGTGTGCAGGCACTCAACATCCCAATTGAAGAGTTGCCACGCAACCGTCTTACAGGCTTACGCGGTGAAGATGAGCGTGATACTTACAATATCGCCAAGCGTACCCTAGCTGTTGTGACTGCGCCGTCCAGTCACTTCAAGCTCAGTCCCATTCCACCATCTGCTGATTGGCAATTTCATCTCGCCGAGGGCTGTCCCGCACATTGTCAATACTGTTACTTAGCTGGTAGTTTATCAGGCCCGCCAGTTATCCGTGCTTTTGCTAATTTGCCACAAATATTAGAAAATTTGGCAGCCTACGAGCTTCAGGGACAAATCACGACTTATGAAGTAAGCTGTTACACTGACCCGTTAGGCATCGAGCATCTTACAGGTAGCCTTGCTGAGTGCATCCGCTACTTTGGCAGCCGTAACGATGCACATTTACGTTGGGTGTCAAAATTCGACGCGGTAGATAGCTTACTCGAATTACCTCATAATAATCATACCCGCTGCCGGATGAGCGTTAATGCTACACCTATTTCCGCTAGATTAGAAGGTGGTACAGCGTCAGTAGTATCAAGGCTTGGGGCATTGCGTAAGTTAGCTTTACCACGAGAATGTGGCGGTGGTGCCTATCCAGTAGGACTGGTCATCGCCCCGATTATGCCTATAGATGATTGGCAAATGCACTACAGTCGATTGTTTGACTCAATCAGTGAAGCACTTGATATGAATTGTGACCTCACTTTTGAGCTGATTTCGCATCGCTTTACACCAAGGTCAAAACAGGTGTTACAGAGTTGGTATCCTCAATCGAAACTAGATATGGATGAGGCAAACCGCAGTGTCAAGCGTAATAAGTTTGGCAGTATTAAGTATGTTTATGACGCTGTTACGATGAAGACGATGAAGCGCTTTTTTGAAGATGAAATCCAACGGCGCTTTCCAAATGCCAAGATTTTATACTGGACTTAGTTGTTTGGGGAACTCCAAAAAATAAATTATCCAACTTTCTGCAAGCAACACTATAGTATTATATTCTTGTTTCCCAGATCCTCCAGCTTCAAGAGCGATGGGATATTTTTTTATTTGGAAGTTCCTTATTTCCTCATCACAAGTACAACTCAGCCATCAAACTGCTGTATCAGTTTCCCCAGCAGTCACCAAACCTGTAACACTGCTAACCAGATCCCGCGTCCAAACAAGGTGATATCCTCCTCGATCTTGGTCGTCTTTGGCTTCACCCCAAGGAATCGCCAGGGAGGCAATTAACGCACCTGGATAAGTTTTGTCTTCATGTGCCAACAACAGACTAATGCTGTTGTGATACAACTTTCTATCATCAAAGGAAACATTTTCTAATGGTTTGATGCTGTCGCGCGATCGCTTCCACTGTTGGTTGTATTGCTGCTTTTGCTGTTCAAACCAGTATCTACAACTGAATGAATCCCCTCAGAGATGATGGCGGAACTGCCGGTGATGGCGGCGATAAATTTAGTAATTGCGATCGCTAAATTAGCAATCCTGAGAGTCCGTCAGGATATAAATGATAGAGTAAACTTAACATGCATGGCCCTAGCTGTGGAAAATGAAATGCAGCTAGAAAAAAGGCGATCGCGTTCCTTGCCACTGAAAGTGAGATTAGCGCATATTTCCGGTACTGGAATTTTCCCTAGTTGAATCAGCGAGTTGAACGGGTGCAAACAACTACAAAAGCGCTCGCCTTTACTAATGGTGATTCGTTAACCTATGATGCCCTACTAGTAGCAACAGGAGGAAAACCACGCCAATTAGATATTCCTGGTGCAGACTTGCAAAACATTTTGACATTACGCAGTGGTAGTCATTGCCTCCAGTTTTATTGGCACGGAGGTGGCATCTGGGCTGAGTCAGCAAGGCTTACAAGTAACTGTTGTTTCGCCAGATTCTGTACCTTTTAAAAAAACCTTGGGCGAGTCAATCGGCAAAATCTTTCAGCAAGTTCATGAAGAAAACGGCGTTTCCTTTAAGTTGGGTAGAAAAGCGGTTCGATTTGAGGGTAGTGACAAGGTAGAAGCTGTAATTTTAGATAATGGCGATCGCTTGAGGGCAGATATAGTAATTGTTGGCATTGGCGTGCAGCCTGTAATAGATTTTCTTGAGGGTGTCAATTTGCATCCCAAAGATGGCAGTGTTGTTGTTGATGAATACTTGCGTGCAGCTGATGGCATCTATGTCGCTGGCGATATTGCCCGTTATCCTGATTGGCGTACAAGCGAATCGATTCGCGTTGAATATTGGCGAGTCGCAGCACAGCAGGGGCGAATAGCAGCTCAGAACATGGCAGGCCAACCAGTCAAATTTAGAGGGCTTCCCTTTTTCTGGACAATGCAATTCAAATTTGGATTGCGCTACGTTGGACATGCCCAAAGTTGGGATGAAATAGTTGTAGATGGCGATCTGCAAAAACAGCAATTCATTGCTTTTTACATCAAAAACAATCAAGTCTTGGCAGTTGCAACCAGCCATCGAGATACAGAAACAGCAGCTATATCTGAATTTATGCGCTGGAACCAGATGCCAACTGTTGAGGAATATATCCCTATCCGCCTGTGAGTCATGAGCCAGATATGCAGTCCGTCGCTGATGGCATACGCGAACTGGGTTATTACCCATTCCATCTACCACTAGGATTAAAGCTCAATGAGAGCGATCGCACCAAGAGTCCCTGCATTCGCTGCGATACCTTTGATGGATACCCCTGTCTCGTACACGCAAAAGCTGATGCCGATGTCAATGCTATTCGTCCCAGCCACGAAAAGTATGCCAATTTCACCCTCTTAACCAATGCCAAAGTCTTGCGGTTGCATACCAGTGAGTCGGGACAAGAGATTACAAGTGTAGAAACTGAAATTGCAGGGGAGCGGCATTGGTTTGCAGGCGATATTGTAGTTGTTGGCTGTGGTTCTATCAACTCGGCTGTCTTGTTGTTACGTTCTGCTAACGACAAACATCCCAACGGATTGGCAAACAGTTCCGATCAAGTAGGGCGGAATTTCATGAAACAGTTGGAAACGGCCATAGTTTCCATACATTTAGAAGTGAATCACGCCAACTTTCAAAAAACGATCGCCGTCAATGATTGTTACTGGGGAGAACCGGATTTTCCTTATCCAATGGGCATGGTGCAGAATACGGGCAATGTGCTAGCCGATATGATTCCCGCAGAAGCACCACCACTGATGGCTCCGTTCGTCAAGCTGATTCCTCATTATGAGCGACATTTGCTTGCCGAACGTTCGGTTGGCTGGTGGTTACAGACAGAAGATTTACCAGACCCAAATAATCGCATTCGTGTAGTAGGTGAAAAGATTCACATTGACTATACGCTGAATAATACCGAAGCAAGCGATCGTCAAGTCAAAAAGGATAAAAAATTATGACGAACGATGAACGGCAAATTACACCACAAGACCAACCAAAGAACGAGTCAGAACAGACAAATTCTCATCCCTTGGCTACAAGTCTCGGTGCTGTAGGAGGTGGCGTAGGAGGAGCCGCACTCGGTCGCTCAATAGATGGTAAGGTCGGTGCTGCCATTGGTGGAGTTGCTGGAGCAATTACTGGTGGGGTCGCAGGCAATCAGCTAGCAGAATACGTTGAGGAATTAACCGAAGAACTCCAGCCAACAATTGGATTGGGATTCGGAGCCGATGATAAACCAATTGAATTACCCCGTCATTACAGTTGGGAAGAATTACATGCACTATCAAAACCCCAAGGCGATACCAATTGAAAATTCAAAATAAGGTTTCTTTGGTATAAGCCAACAATTTCAATTACGAATTACGAATTACGAATTACGAATTAATAATGTTTCCACTTTGGTTAAAAGCAGGTTTCTGGGGTTTGCTTGGTGGTTCAGCATTACTACTGGGTTCAGCAGTGGGTTACTACACCAAGATTCCCCAACGGGCGATCGCCGCAGTTATGGCTTTTGGTGCTGGTGTGCTAATTTCGGCACTAGCATTTGAACTGATGGATGAAGCGTATAAACGTGGTGGCTTTGACTCAACAGCCATTGGGTTTGTGAGTGGTGCAGTTGTATTTACTGCCGCAAACTGGTTTCTGTCCCATCAGGGTGCGAAGCATCGTAAGCGATCGGGCCAGCAACAGCCATCAGAGGAGGAAAACAGCGGCAGTGGATTGGCGATCGCGTAGCCCGCCGCAGGCATCGCAAGCTGCTAGAACATATCAAGAATTAGATGAAGCTATTACAAATGCACTCAATGCAGTAACTAAAAAAGACATTATTGGATGGTTCACCCACTGCTGTTACTATATTGCACCCAACTAAGAACCACTATAGTTAAATCTTGCCGACTTGCCGCGCGATCGTAACGATCGAGGAATATAGAAACTGAGTCACTAACAGTTTGTAGGTCGTCATTAAGTAAAAATGACCTGCTACCCGGTTGCAGATACCGTTGGCGAATTCCCCATAGTTTATTGATTATTTGAGCAGCTAACTTAATTTTTTCTTCCCCGTGTAATACGCCGTTAGGTTTGCTCTTTCTAACCATGTAATACACGATAAATCTGCTATTTTTTTGTTAAGCAATATTTCGCCAACGGTATCCGCTACGCGAACGGAGGGACAAGGTAGACAAGGGAGGGAAGAATTTACTTTCCCTGCCCCTCTGCCTCCTACCTTCTTCCACTAGTCTTCATGACGCGCATTCCATGCTACACCAAAAGCCGCTCCTGCCCCGGCTACTAACCCGGTACTCATTCCTTGTATAGTTTTTTGAATTGGGTCTTGAGTCAGGCAATCGTTTGTAACGTTGCTAGCACGCAAGCAAAGATTACTCTCTGCCCAAGCAGAAGTACCTCCTAAAATTACACCTGCTACACTACAGGAAACAACTAGCAGCAAAAGGCGTTTGGTTTTTCTATCCATAGATGGATGCATTAAAGATTAAAAACAGTAGATAATCTTCAACTACTTTACACATCCTCGCTGCTCCTGTCAGCTGGTTTCAAGAAAACTAATCAATTTCTAGTAACCAATACTTATTCCCCATTGCAACTACTCAATTTTTAAGTTAAAAGGTAAGCGGGCATAAATGCCTTGAGGATCGTTCATATTTTGCAGAATTGTAATTTCTTGTTGGAGTTTCTGCAATTCTGTCGTCAGGGGATTAGATGATTTGATTTGCGCTTTTTCAATTCCTAAAGCTGTGCGTGTCTCTTCAACTGCCCGTCCAAAAAAGCGTTCTTCAAAGCTGCTTTCTTTGGGATACTCTTGCAATTGCCAATCTTTGTCCAGATTCGCTTGCTTAGAAGCGTATTCAATGGCAGCACTTAGCCCGCCTATTTCATCCACCAAACCAATTTGTTTGGCAGCCTCACCAGACCAAACTCTTCCTTGGGCAATCTCTGCTACTTTTTGTTCTGGTAATTTTCGCCCTTGAGAAACTTTGTTGAGAAATAGATTGTAGATTCGGTTAACACTGCGTTGGTAAATTGCTAACTCTTGAGGTGACTTGGGGCGAGCAACTGTTTGAGTATCAGCATAGCGGGCGGTTTTTACTGAATCCCAAGTGATACCATTATCATTCGCTAGCTTTTGCCCGTTAAACAGCACTCCAAATACACCAATTGAACCTGTAATTGTATTGGGTTCGGCAAAAATCCGGTTGGAGTCGCTAGCAATCCAGTAACCACCAGAGGCGGCGACATCGCCCATTGAGACTATAACGGGTTTCGCTTCACGGGTCAATCGCACTTCTCGTTGCATGACTTCAGCTGCTGTAGCACTGCCACCAGGACTGTTAATTCGCAGCACGATCGCCTTTACATCTTTATCTTGTCGCAGTTTGTTGAAGAGTTTCGCAAAGCGATCGCCTCCTACTTGTCCATCTTCACCTTTCCCATCAACAATTTCGCCCTCAGCATATACCACAGCAACTTTATTTTTTGAGTCGCGTTCTACACTTAGGGATTTGTTGGGAATTCGGGCGTATTCTTTTAAATCAATTTGTCGGAATGTTTTATCGTCTTTATCGCTGGCTGTTAATTTCTTCAGGTCGCCAATCACTTGATCGGTATAAGCCACTTGGTCTACTAAACCGCTGGACTTAGCTGCTGTGGCTTCTAGTATTGCTTGATTATCTGCGATCGCTTGTAACTTTTGGGGGTTAATTTTCCGGCTTGCTCCTACTGTAGTGCGCCACTCTCCCCAAACATCATTTAATAATTTCTGCGTTTGTTCGCGGTTTTCTGGACTCAGTTTTGTGAGGATAAACGGTTCTACTGCGCCTTTAAATTTTCCTACCCGCACGATTTGAACGCCAATGCCGTATTTCTGCAATGCTCCCGCCAAGAACATTGGTTGACTACTCAAACCGTTAATTTCCATCAAACCCAAGGGATTAAGAACGATGGTATCTGCTACCGAACTCAAGTAATATTCCCGTTTTCCCCAATCCATACCATAGGCGACAATCTTCTTCCCAGCAGCACGGCACTCTTCTAGGGCTTTCCGGATTTCTTTGAGAGAGGCAAAACCTAAACTACTAGCTGCACTTGTACGAGTTCCATCCAAGTAGATGCCGACAATTCGCCGATCGCGCCGCGCTTTTTCCAGAGTGTCGAGGACGCTGCGGAGTGTCATCCTCTCTTGTTCTACACCTGATAGTGTTTGCTGAAACACTTCACCAGAACTGGGTTCTCTATCGGTGATGTTCATTGACAAGTCAAAAACTACTACTGACTTATCTTTTACTAAAGAACCAGTATCTTTGGAGGTAGCAGCAGCAAATAACAGAAGTAATAGTCCTGTAGTACCGATACCGCAGAAAATAAATAGTCCTAGTAAGCTGCCTAATAAGCTGGCAAAAGTTTGTTTAATAAAATTATTCATTAGTCATTAGTCAGTGGTCAGTGGTCAGTGGTCAGTAGTCAGCGGTCAGTCGAAAAACAACTAACAACTGACAACTGACAATTAACAAATTACTACTTACTATTCTATGCGTTGTAAACTTCCAGAATGTTTTAACTGATGCAAGGTGGCATTGCCAGTGCAAAACAACACTGTGGTGATTTCAGCAATTAACACCTCAGCTAAATCGTAGAGTGCTGCTTCTGATACCACTGCTGCTTGTAAGAAAGGCATTGCTAACCCAGCTATATCTGCGCCTAGGGCGATCGCTTTGGCTACATCTAGTCCCTGACGCAAGCCTCCAGAGGCAATTAAGGGTATATTAGGAGCGATCGCACGAATACTTGTAATGCACTCTGCTGTTGGCAAACCCCAATCAGCAAAAGTATTCCCCAACCGCCGTTGCAAGACATTTTCTGCTCGTTCGCCTTCTACCTTCGCCCAAGAAGTACCACCTGCCCCAGCTACATCAATTGCTCTCACTCCAGCAGCTAGCAATTTTTCTGCCATTGGCGCTGAAATTCCATTGCCCACTTCTTTGGCAATCACAGGCACTGGCAATTGACCGCATAGCTTAGAAATTTTGTCAAGTAATCCCTTAAAATTAGTATCGCCTCGAGGTTGAATAAACTCTTGTAGGGGGTTGATGTGCAAAATTAAAGCATCAGCTTCTAGCATATCGATAATTTGTAGACATTCATCTAAGCCATATTTATAGTTAAGTTGTACGGCCCCGACATTGGCAAACAAGAGAACATCGGTAGCATATTTGCGAATGGCAAAGGTATTAGCCACCTGGGGTTTTTCCACCGCTACTCGCTGGGAACCTACACCCATAGCAATTTTATAGTGTTGCGCGACTTCTGCTAGACGCTGGTTAATCGTTCCTGCTTGTTCTGTTCCTCCTGTCATGGAAGAGATTAGTAAAGGCGCACCTAGGTGTTTGCCTAAAAAAGTTGTGCTGATATCGATGTCGTTGCGGTCTAATTCTGGTAAGCAACAATGAGTGAAGCGATAGCGTTCTAGTCCGTTGGTAGTTTGGTGAAACTGAACATCTTCTTCTAAACAAATACGGATATGATCCGCTTTGCGCGACTGGGTTTGTGCTGAGTTACTGGTAGGAGCGTTCACTGGTAGATATAAATTAAAGTATTAGTAATCACCATTTTTGCAGTTTCAAGTATTTTGTGGCATTAAGAACGTAGATAAAAAGTGATTTGTCGTCAGCAGTCCATATGTGAGGCGCACCTTTTCCTGGGCAATCTGCGATCGTAAAGCTTGGGTACTAATTTACAAGCGATCGCCCTTCGAGCAAAACTCTTGAATTTGATAAAATATTGAGTATGCAACTTTCTCTTACGTCATAATGACCGCAATTACCAACAAACAACTGACGCTTGAGGAATATTTAAAGTATGACGATGGCACAGATAGCCATTATGAACTGGTGGCAGGGGAATTAGTTGCAATGCCACCCGAAAGCCCACAAAATATCCACATATCTCTGTTTTTACTCGTAAATTTCCTTAAGTTCGTCCCAATTAATCGGTTGAGCAACAAAGTTGAAATTGTAGTCTGTGGTTCTCGTGCGACAACTCGCATACCTGACTTGGTTGTGCTGACAGATGAACTTGCAATAGCTTTACAAGGTGCAACGAGATCCACAATCACCTGGGATATGCCACCTCCAGCACTGGTTATCGAAGTCGTTTCTCCTGGCAAAGTTAATGAAGATTGCGACTACCGCTACAAACGTTCCGAGTATGCTGCTAGGGGAATTGCAGAATATTGGATTGTTGATCCCCAAAGGAACATAATCACTGTACTGACATTAGTTGATGGGCTTTATGAAGAAACTGTATTTGTAGGAAATACAGTAATTGTTTCTACTATCTTCCCAGAATTACAGCTAACCGCAAAACAAGTACTCAACGCTGGAGAAAGTAATGAGAAAGTATGATGCAAGTCAGATAAAAGTGCGAAATATTCCTCAGTTAGAGCAGTTAGAAGATGGAAAGTGCTGCCGGACATACGTTTATCGCTTCACAAATCGATTACCCGAACAAAATTTTATTGGCCAAATTGCAAACAGTTTGCACAAGAGTTTCATTTTTACAAAGGAGGTATATGAAATTCCTGAAGATGTGGAAGTTTGTGCATCTATTCTCATAGAGCGTTTACAAGATAATGAAGCCAGAGTTCGTGTTTTGACTGATTCACCAGAAGAATCTTGCATTTACATCTTTGGCACACGCACTCTGCCGCGTAAAATCGAGGAAAAGTTGGGAATTATACAGTCGATTCAGGGACAAGAGCGAGAGACTTGGATTTATTGAGCGGAAAGGAAAAGTGATTAATTGATGTAAAATCCTTACCTTATTTAGCTTTGCAAGCACTTTGAGCCTGTTTTTACAAAGTCCTATAGTTCCTAGATGCAAACTGTTAGCGACAATTATCGCAATGTCCGCAACGCCAGTTAGCTGCTTCTTTGTCAAACCCAAAAGCGTTTAATAAAAACTGCCAACGGCACTGTTTAGTAGTCAAATATTGATTCATTTGTTTGCCAGCTTGTAATTGTGTTGTCGGCTGATTTTTCGTTTGCTCAATACTGTAATGAAAAGGATCAAGCCAGTTTAACTGACCGCTGCTATGGAGTAAGGCTAGTGCTGTAGCACCGTCAGGAAATTGTCGCGTTACAGCATTTACTTCTCCTTGTTTTGGCAGTTTTTTGATGAGTTGCTGCGCTGTTTGCTGTTGCGATCGCATTTTTTCTTCAAAAAACTGCTGTCTTTGCTTATCCTCTGGATCTAACCACCCTGTAGGTTCACTCACCAACGTTAATGCTTCTGCTGGTTTTCCATCTCGTCCAGCGCGACCAATTTCTTGCACATATTCAGACAATAGATGTGGCGCGTGAAAATGTATTACCCAACGCACATTTGGTTTATTAATCCCCATACCAAAAGCGCAAGTACAAACAACAAAGGGTATTTTATCGCTTAACCAACTGGCTTCCACTGCACGGCGTTCTGCTGCACCCAATCCCGCATGATAACTAGCTGTGGCATAACCCATCTCTGCTAACCATGCAGCTAAATTCTCGCTATCTCTCCTGGTACGAACGTAAATTAATCCAGCTTGTTGCGGTCGATTTTGAATAAATTTGAGTAATTGTTGTTTTCTACCTCTTGGTGTCCAAGCTATGCGGACGCTGGGATGTAAATTAGGACGATAAGGATTTAGGCGAAAAATTTCTGGTTGCTGTAATTTTAAGACTGTTTTTATAATAGTTTGGGCTGAAGGGTCGGCTGTCGCAGTAAAAGCAGCTAAGCTAATTTTTGTTCCTGGTGGTTTGTATTTCAGCAATGCAGGTCTGACTGCTCCTAATCTGCGATAAGCTGGTCGAAATGTCTCTCCCCACTGCACCAAACAATGGGCTTCATCCAAAATTAAAGCGTTAATTTGCAATTGCGGCTGAGACAATCTTTCCCAGACTGGCGCACTCAGTAAAGTTTCTGGCGATAAGTACAACAATCTTAGTTGTTGACGTTCTAAAGCTTGCAGCGTCGCCCGACGTTGAGATGAAGGTAATTCACTATGCAAAAGGGCAGCTTTTTGGTGATGCTGAAGTAGTTCTTGTACTTGGTTTTCCATTAAGGCTACTAAGGGTGAAACTACCAAAGTTAATCCTGTTTGCAACAATGCCGGAAGTTGAAAACAAATTGATTTTCCTCCTCCTGTAGGCATGAGAATCAATGCATCTTTTTGCGCTAACAAACAGCTGATAATTTCTCCCTGTGGTGGACGGAAATCTTCGTAACCCCAGATTTTTTGGAAGGCAGCACGAACTGAATTCCAAGATGTTGTTACGGGTTGATTCATGAGCAGTAGTAGATGAAATAATTCTGAATATATCCTCTGCTCTAGAAAAAATAGTTCAGTAGTTTTAGCAGCAAGAACAAAAGTTGCGTTGGCGTACCCCTTCGGGGAAGCAAGCTACGCGTAGCGGACGCACCAGAAGGCATCGCCTAACTGCACCTACTAGCACTCAGAGTAAAATAGATACAGTTTTTTCTGACTGGAGTTGTTAATCGCTTGACTCACTACGATGCGATAACCAAGCAAGCCAGACAAACATTACTAGCTACATTCAAGCTAGTTGTATTGTGTCTGATGCTGTTCCTGCTTTGGACTGGTAATAGTTGGGCGCAAATTCCTGATGATACAAAAATTTCTCCCATTGTTGAAAAGTTAATCGATAACAATGCCCGTGTACGCCTAGAAGCCCATGATGCATTGGTAAGTATTGGTTCGCCAGCAGTACCCGCACTCATAGATGTTTTGAAAAATCCAGATTTTAATATCCGTTGGCGTGCCGCTTGGGTATTAGGTGATATGGCTTCGGAGGCTAATTTGGCAGTGGGGGCTTTAGCTGAGGCGCTACAGGATGAGGATGCACAGGTGCGAATGTATGCAGCCTTGGCTTTGGGCGAAATTGGCAAAGCCGCTAAACCCGCAGTGCCAACATTAATGGCCGCATTGCAGGATAAGGAAGAATACGTGCGTATCTATGCAGCTGCGGCGTTGAGAAGACTGGGTGGAGAAGCAAAAGTTGCTGTTCCTTCACTGATGAATGCATTAAAGGATAAAAACCCCAGAGTCCGCAAAAATGCAGCCCTAGCGTTGGGTACAATGGGAAGTGAAGCTACACCTGCGGTTGCAGATATTATTCCTTTATTAAAGGATGCAGAATATTATGTACGCTACGCCGCAGTTAAAGGATTATCAGGTATCATCGGTGGCTATCAAGATATTGCAAACAACTTGCCTAGTACCAAGTTAATCAAAGTTATCTCGCAATTTGAGCAAGTTCTCAAAATTCTGGAAGCAAACCAAGATAAGTTCACAGAATTCGATGTTGCCAAGATTCGCCGTCCCCTAGAAGCATTAAAGGCAGAAAAGGAAACACGCTTATTTGACAGGGCTGTAGAATGGTTACTCCAGCATAAATTACTTTTGGGAATTGCGGCATATATCACCTTACTTCCTAGTTTATGGTTGATTTTGCTGCGAGTCACACCATTGTGGTTGTTGAAAATTAATAATGCCCTGAAACCTTACACAGATTTTTCTCTACCATTTGTCAATGTTAATGTCCCTTTGCGATATGTGCTGTTTGTTGGCTGGTTTCATTACCATCCGCAAGTTTTAGATGCGTGGGTAGAGAAGTACATGAATTCGGTGCGGGAACAGTTTCCCAAGAAGGATACAGTGAGTTCTCGCACTAGCTACATTCCTATTCCTGTTGTCTTAAATGGGAATACTGTTTCCCAACTAACACCAGAAAACCTACGTGCAACTTTTGATAAGAAGCGTAGTTGCTTGGTAATTTGTGGAGAAGGTGGTATTGGCAAAACTAGTTTAGCTTGCCAAATTGCTAGTTGGGCGATCGCAGAAACAAAAGATCGACGTTTGTGCGAACATCTGATGTTACCCGTGTTACTAGAAGAAGAATTTCGCATAGTAGAAAATAAATCTTCGCTGCTAGAAGCAATTCGCGGACAGCTGCAAGCATTAATTGATGAACCAGAACCTATTTGTGCAGAATTGCTGACACGGTTGTTAAGAAAGCAACGCATCTTAGTAATTGTAGACCGCTTTTCGGAATTGAAGACTACTACCCGCGAAGCTATTGGGCCAGATTCTCCAGAGTTTCCAGTTAATGCTTTGGTAATTACTTCTCGAATTGAGGAAAAGTTGGGAAGGGTAAATAAAACAACTATCAAACCTCTGCGAATTGAAGCGAATAAACTTTCTTCTTTTATGGAAGCTTACCTGATGCAACGCGGTAAAAGAGATGTTTTTACAGATCAAGAATTTTTTGATGCTTGCAGTCGTCTATCTTTAATGGTCGGTCAAGGTAATATTACCGTATTGTTGGCAAAGCTGTATGGCGAACAATTAATTACAGCTGTAGAAACGCGTCAGGGCACATCTTTACAAATACCAGAAAACATTCCCAATTTAATGTTGGGTTATTTGAATGAGTTGAACCGTGACGTCACAACTGATAAATTAGACGATCGCACGCTGCATCAATACGCCAAAATTTTAGCTTGGGAGTGTTTACAGGCTAATTATCAACCAGGAAATGCTAAACGAACAGACGCGATCGCAGCTTTAACAAGCTTAAATATAAACGAGCCAGAAAAATGTTTAGAATATCTCGAAAACTGCCTACACCTTATTCAAACTATTGGTTCTGCAAAAGACGAATTTCGCTTTTGTCTCGATCCTTTAGCTGAATATTTGGCAGCTTTGTATATTGTCGAACAGTATGGTAATAATGATGGCAAATGGCGATCGCTGTTTTTCCGCAAAGCCGATGATTTAGTCAAAACAGGTAATCAAGATACCATCCAAGGCTTTTTACTAGCAGTCCGAGATTGTTATTTATCTCAGGTTCCCAACGCGAAAGAATCAGACTTCATATCCCAAAAGCTAGGTAAACTTGCAGGTTATACTGTCCCAGTCAATACATCGATAAATCCTGTAATATCGACTACGCCCTAGAATCAAGGAGAAGGGAACAAATATTTATGATTAATGTAAAAATATGTGATTCTACCTAATAGCTGTGCTGAACTTTAGGCAAAAAATAGGGCGGGAAAAACCCACCCTGAAACCAGATTTATTCCTAGATTTTATGTGCAGTCACTTCTTGTTGCTTTTCTTGAGTTTGCAGAGATGCATATAATCTATTCAGCGCATTAATATATGCTTGCGCGGATGCAACTATGATATCTGTGTTCGCCGCATGACCCGCAAACACTCTAGATTCATGCCGGAGACGGATAGTTACTTCCCCAATGGCATCAATCCCTGCTGTCACTGACTGCACAGAGAACTCAATCAACTGATTTGGCACGTTAACCACACGGTTGATTGCTTTGTAAACTGCATCTACTGGCCCAGTACCAATAGCTGCGTCGGTTAATTCTTCACCTTCTGGAGTGCGGAGGGTGACTGTAGCAGTAGGTTTGGCGTTGCTACCACAGGAAACTTGCACTAACTCTACGCGAAATAAATCAGGGGCTTGTTGGATTTCATCATTAACAATTGCTTCCAAATCCCAATCGGAAATTTCTTTCTTTTTATCAGCTACTTCTTTAAACTTAACAAATGCTTTATTTAATTCAGTTTCTGACAGTTCAAAGCCCAATTCTTTCAAGCGGGTACGGAAAGCATTTCTGCCAGAATGTTTGCCCAAAACGATTTGATTGTCTGTCAAACCAATCAATTGGGCATCCATAATTTCGTAGGTGAGCTTGTTTTTTAGTACCCCATCTTGATGAATACCAGACTCGTGGGCAAAGGCATTCGCTCCCACTATGGCTTTATTTGGTTGGACTAGCATTCCTGTCAAATTAGAAACTAAACGCGAGGTTTTGTAAATTTGACGGGTATCGATATTTGTTAGGGATTCTTCAGAATCTGCTGGTCTTCCTAAGAAAGGATTATAATATTGCCGCCGGACGTGCAAAGCCATGACTAATTCTTCTAGGGCTGCATTTCCTGCCCGTTCACCAATGCCGTTGATGGTACATTCTAATTGCCGTGCGCCATTTTTTACAGCTTCCAAGAAATTGGCAACTGCTAAACCTAAATCATTATGTCCGTGAACGGAGATAATTGCTTGGTCAATGTTGGGGACATTATCTTTAATGCCTTTAATAATTGCCCCAAATTCACTGGGTGTAGTGTAACCTACAGTATCAGGAATATTAACTGTTGTTGCCCCAGCAGCGATCGCTCGCTCTAATACTTGATAAAGAAATTCTGGGTCAGAACGTCCAGCATCTTCGGGCGAAAATTCCACGTCATCAGTGAAACTTTTAGCATAAGCCACCATTTCTTCGGCGATCGCCAGTACTTCCGATTTTGTTTTTTTCAGTTTGTACTTGAGGTGAATATCAGAAGTCGCAATAAATGTATGAATTCTGCCATGAGCAGCTGCTTTAATCGCTGCTGCTGCTGTTTTTATATCATCGTGCCTAGCTCTTGCCAAACTACAAATTACAGGGCCATCTTGTGTCCCCACAATTTCAGCAATCTTGCTAATTGCCTCAAAATCTCCCGGACTGGCAAAGGCGAAACCTGCTTCAATTACATCTACTCCCAAGCGTGCTAGTTGCTTGGCGATCGCTAGCTTTTCGTCTATATTCAGTGTTGCTCCCGGACATTGCTCTCCATCTCGGAGTGTAGTATCAAAAATAATGATTCGCTCTGGTTTATTGGTCATTTTGGTTTGTTGTTTAGTTTTATTTTTTTACTTAAAAATCTTAAACCTTAGTTTTTTCTTACTCTTAATTTTTGTAAATAATTGCTAAGTAATTATCCTTCCACTTTTTCTATTTGGTCTCTAATATCATTCAAATCTATATATCTATCCGTAGCATTACGCAATTCTCTAGCTATCATACCTTCTGTAGATACTACCGTAATATGTGTATTTTTTGAGCGTAAAAGTTCTATTGCTCTTTCAAAATCTCCATCACCGCTGAATAAAACTACTCTATCGTATTGGTCTACGGTATTAAACATATCTACAACAATTTCAATATCTAAATTGGCTTTTTGCGAATACCGACCGGATGAATCATCATAATATTCTTTGAGAATTTTAGTTCGGACTGTATATCCCAGACTGATGAGTGCATCTCTAAAACCTCGTTGATCTTGTGGATCTTTTAAGCCAGTGTACCAAAAAGCATTAATTAAAGTAGTCTCGGATTGCTCGTGTTTGAAATATTCTAAAACTCTTCGGGGATCAAAAAACCAACCATTTTTTTGTTGAGCATAGAACATATTGTTTCCGTCTACAAAAATAGACAGACGATTCATAGGGGAACCCATAGAAAAATACACCTAATATATAGAAAAGAATTTAGATTGAACAATAGATTATAGCAACTCTCAAATGATAAATTTGCTAATATCTCTAGATTAGCTCTTCATGTATAGCTTTTATCTTACCTCTTTCAAAACATAAAATTTGCGGAAACATTGGACTTAAGCTATTGGGCGTTACACCTTTTCACTCCCAACACCATAAGAGACACCCCACGATCAAAATCTACCAATAAAATTGACTGAGCAACAGCATTCTGAGCTGTATAACTGTCAAGTTTACTCCTAAAGAGGTAAGGGATAGGTCTTGGGGTAGGATATAAATTGATGCTCATCTATAAGTTTTGCAGTCAATAAAAGGATCAGCTTAATGGAAAAAGCCAGTTTTGTACAACAGGCACGTATTACCTCAGAAACTCATAAGAGATTAATTATTAGAGGCGTACCTGTAGGCTGGAGTAGAGTAGAATCTCGTAAAAACTCAATGCAGAGTCGGAGAATTTCCGGCTCAGGTCTTTTGAACAATCACTACTTGAATCTCAATCGGAGAATAACTTAGGCAGTAGCTGGGTTGAGAGCCACCAAAATTCGCCTTGATGTAAATTTTCCTGGCAACTTCTCGTGATGTCGAGGTTTTATAACCCAAGTTTGGTAATGAATAGAGGATATATTACAAAAGTATAAGATTTTCATTTAAGTCTAATTTCAAGATGGTTGTAGTAAAAAGGAACCTGAGTAAATAAATAAAGTTGTACGTAAACCAACTATTAACACGATATGGCAGAAGAACCTACATCTACCTTAACTAAAAAACATATCTCTGCTGCCAAGATAGCGTCAAAGCCTACCAAAATAACTCCGACCGCATCAGCGCGCCAAGCCCAACTCATGGCTCGCTTAGGTCATCTGCTTGCTGGTGTCTCAGTTATAGGTGCAGCACTGCTGAGTGCTTCAGGTTTGAGCATAGTGCAATTGATGGAAAATCAAGCGCTTTCCACATTTTTTCAATTGCGCGGCTCGATTGTACCTCCAGAAGATATCGTGATTTTAGCAATCGACGACCAGTCAATATCAGTTCCCGAACAGTACTATAAAACAGATCCAAAACAGTACGCCTACCTAGAAACACTGAAATCATTTCCCTTTAAACGCGCTGCATACGCTCAAGTTACCGAAAAGTTGATTAAGGCTGGTGTCCGGTCTGTTGCTTTAGATATAGTTTTTGATACACCCAGTAGTTATGGTGCTGATGACGATCGCCAACTGCAAGCAGCATTGCAACAATACGGTAGTAAAGTTACCTTAGCAGCGCTCTACGAAAGTTTTGAGACACATCAAGGAACATTCATGCAACTGAGTCCGCCTCAGGAAATGTTTCGTGTGGGGTCGGTTTCTATTGGTTCAGTTAATTTTCCCCTAGAGTTAGATGGCAAAGTTCATCGATTAGCTAGCGAGTTTTCTAAGTTGGTAGCTCAAGACGATTCCCTAGCAGTGAAAATGCCTTCATTTGATGAAGCAGTGCTATTGGCAGCACAAGTAAATTATCCTAGCCCAAAGGGAGATCGCATTAATTTTTGGGGACCGGCGGGGACATTTGAGACAATTCCCTTTTGGTATGTACTCGACACAGAAAACTGGAATACTTATTTGCAGCAGGGAAAGGTTTTCAAAGACAAGATAGTCTTGATTGGCTCGACAGATAAGTTAAACAACGATTATCATCCAGTCGCTGCTGCGAGCAGTTTAGAGCAGATGTCAGGGGTGGAAATTCACGCCAATGCGATCGCAACTTTGATGCAAGATAAAGCGATCGCCCAAGCAATTAACAGTCTACCTCTGCGGAGTTTGTTTGTGCTGGCGTTAGTCGGTGGCACAGCATTCATCATTACTAGAACCAAGCGAGGCATTAATAGATTTGCCTCTAGCCTTGCTCTAGCTACCATTTGGGGTGGAATTAGCTATGCGAGCTTTGTACATGCACACTTAATTTTCCCCACTGCTATACCAACAATCGCCATGGCTTTTTGCGGACTGTCTTATTTGGGAACCGAAGTAGCTAGGGAAAAAATTAGAATCCGGCATTTAGTAAATATTTTTCAGAAATATAAAACTTCCCCTATTGTCCAAGAGATTATCAGCCAACAAGGTGACCTCCAAGACTTGCTTCAGCAACGGGATTTATCATTATCAGGGAAAATCCTCGCCGGACGCTACAAAATTGTCAAAGTTCTCGGTGCAGGTGGATTTAGCGAAACATACATCGCTGAAGACACTCACCGTCCTGGAAACCCGCGATGTGTTGTCAAGCAGCTAAAACCTGCTAACACCCAATCAAACGGATTACAACTTGTCAGACGTTTATTTAATTCAGAGGCGCAAACTCTAGAAAAATTGGGAACACATCCCCAAATTCCTCAGCTTCTCGCTTATTTTGAACAAGATGCAGAATTTTATTTAGTCCAGGAATATATGGTCGGTCATCCTCTAAGTCAGGAACTGCCATCAGGCAAACCTCTTTTAGAAACCGCAGTCATCGAAATTCTGAGAGATTTATTGCAAACACTAATATTTGTCCATGAAAGTGGCGTGATTCATCGGGATATTAAACCTACTAATATCATCCGGCGACACTCCGACTACAAGCTTGTATTAATTGACTTTGGCGCTGTTAAACAAGTCTCCACACCACAGATGGAGAATTCCGAGCAAACACCCTTTACAATTGGCATTGGCACTAAGGGTTACGCACCAAGCGAACAATGTTTTGGGCGACCGCAATATAACAGTGACATCTATGCAGTCGGTATGATTGGGATTAAAGCGTTGACAGGTATTGCACCCCATGAAATGGATAGAGATACTCATGGAGAGGTGAAATGGATTGACAAGGCTTTGGTAAGTGACTCCTTAGCTAAGATTCTCTCTAAAATGGTGCTAGATGATTGCAAACAGCGATATCAATCAGCATCAGAGGCTTTAGCAGACATTGACAAGCTGGCAAATTCTCAAGACATTTCCCCGTCTGCTTTGTATACAATAAAGCCTGAAAATCCTTATTCTCTCACTCAGCAAAGCACTGGCTCTACCCTACGGCAAGCGGCAGATACTTCTACAGCAGTCAATGAGGAATTACAAGCAGGAGCTAGCGCTGGCTCCCCAAAAGAGTCGCTCCCCAAAGGATTAGCTCCCCATGAGGAACTGCCGAAAAAGTTTACCTTTGAGCAAACTTCAAAGACTCAAGACTCATTTCAAGAAGACTCAGACACTCCTACCAAACCTTGGACAGGAGCATCTTCAGAAACAGCAGTGTAACACCAAATCGGGATAGCTAGTACAACAAGGCAAAAGTAAAAAGAAAGAACTCTTAATACTGCAAGCTTTTTACTTGTTTCAAATGTTAGCTTTAACGTGAGTTCGATGAACCTCTCCCCAACCCCTCTCCGACGCGGAGAGGGGCAGAAATCTTTTTACTTTTGAACGAAAGAATCAAGCTTTTAAAGCCTCTCTCCCTTTTAGGGGAGAGGTTTGGAGAGGGGTTTTTAAATCCGTCGAACTCACGTTAGCTTTATTTCCGCCGTGATGTACTAATACGATTTGATATTTCCGAAAAAGCCTTATGGTAAAGACTTTTAATCTAACGAAAGGAACTCTTCGGCTATGGTAGGGTGAATGCCAATTGTTTCATCCAGTTCTTGCTTGGTAATACCCTGGCGAATTGCCACCCCAAGACTTTGAATGATATCAGCTGCATGTTCACCCACCATATGAGCGCCCAAAACTTGCTCAGAATCGCCATTTACTACTAATTTAATTGTGGCTTGCTCATCCTGTTGAGTTAGCTGATAAAACAGTGGTCGAAAGTGGTGGCAATAACATCTCACCGATTCACCAAATTTTTCTCGCGCTTTGGCCTCTGTCATTCCTACACCAGCTGCTTCTGGACGGGAAAAAACAGCAGAAGGTATGTAATCATAATTAAGTTTTTGCGGCTTGTTGCCAAAAACTGTATTGGCAAAGGCAATACCTTCTGCTTTAGCAACTGGAGTTAATTGCACTCGGTTGATACAATCACCCACAGCAAAAATATTTTCTTGGGTGGTGCGGTTATATGCATCTACTTTGATTGCACCTTGTTTGCCAAGTTCGACTTTGGCCTTTTCCAAACCGAGATTCTTGGTATTGGGAGTGTAACCTGTGGCAACTAGGATGCTGTCTGCGGCGATGGTTTCCTGAAAGTCACCACTAGTAGTCAAGAGTAACCCATCATCACAGAGCGTAATTTCTTGAGCAGTACTGTTGGTAAACAACCGAATTCCCCGTTTGCTTAAACCTTGTTGCACGCCAGAGCGGATATCATCATCAAACCCTGATAAAATCATGGCATCTTGTTCGATCGCCGTCACCTCGCATCCGAAAGCGTGCATCACACTGGAAAATTCTGTACCAATATAGCCACCGCCAATAATTGCTAAACGTTTCGGTAGATAGGGTAAGTGAAACATCTCGCGGGATGTGATGGCGTATTCTATGCCCGGAATTGTGGGCTTAATAGGACGGCATCCCACAGCAATTAAAATTTTGTCCGCTGTCACTTTGCGTCCATCTACATCTAAAATATGGGCATCGACAAAAGTTGCACGTTCCCGAATTAATTCAATTCCCGCTGTTTGCAACTGCTGATAATACGAGTGGTTAATCTGTTCGAGATGCTGATGTACTGACTTCATAAATAGTGTCCAGTCAAAGTACTGTTGACATTCACTCCAACCGTAATAGTGGGCCATTTGGTTGTCTTTGGCGAAGTCACCAGCGTAGACAATCAGTTTTTTGGGAACGCAACCGCGATTTACACAAGTACCACCGATGGTTTCTTGTTCGGCAACAGCGATACGGACACCGTAGCTAGCTGCTTTTTTCGCTGCTGCTAATCCCCCAGGACCAGCACCAATGACAAACAGGTCGTAATCAAATGCCATAAAAATCTGTCCCTTTTTAACTGTTTGGAAAGCAGAGCTATTTCATTCCTTATAGTTATTCTGTCAAGATTTCAGCTACTGTCTTTGGGTGGACAAAATGGGATGAAAACCCTTAGATACGTAGCAGATTGATGCTTTGCTGGCAATTAGATACAAAAGAAACAGCGATCGCAATTATTTAAAAGAAAGAATTCAGGAGTTAGAAGAAGGCAGTGCGCCCTTGCGGTTCCCCGACTTGTAGCAACTGCCGTCCAGAATTCAGAATATAATTCTATAATTCTATACTTATGCTGTAATTACGAATTATGGTGAATTGAGTAAAAATTGCATTTCCTCTGCATCCTGTGTCATTCCCAGATGCTTGAAACTATCCATGGCCTTATTTGCCAATTTGTAAGCTTCTGCTGTACTTCCCCACATTCGTTCCCAGCGGGCAAGAGAGCGTTGATAGCGGGCTAAACGCCGTTTGTTTTTGCTTCTTTGAGCTACAGTTAAGCCTTTAATTAATAGCTGTTGAGCGCGATCGCGATCGCTTTGTTCTATGGCAATATCAGCCAACCAATTTTGAGCAGAATTAATCACCCGATGCCAATGAATTTTTTCTGCACTTTGCATCACTTCTTGAAAGAGTGTTTTGGCTTCAGAATAATTACCTTCTCGATACAAGATGACCGCCCGGTGATAATGAACGGGAATATAATGACGGATATGCTTTTGCTCTTCTAGATTAGCCTCAATCACCAAGCTCTGTTCGATATCGAGCCATTTACGCGCATCAGTATAATTTTTCTGTCTGATTCGCAGTCTAGCGATATTTTCAGCTAAGTCAGCCTGTACGCATAAGTCTAAGTCTGCACAGTCACGTAGCACCCATGCTCGTCGCAACATTTCGTCTGCTTGTTTGAGGCTTCGATCTGAACATTCCCGAATTAGTAGCCAAGTTTTGCGGATGATAATTTTTACCAAAGATGACCATTCACCACGTCTTTCTGTTTGTTCTACCAGCCATTGCAACCAATCGAGGCGATCGTCCCAATAGGCGTAAAGATTGGCATAGTGGTTTAACAGCAGCCATAAATCCCTGACTTGGGCGTAGTGGTCTTGGTCTTTACACCAATAAAGTACCGCCCGCAGATTTCCTTCCTCTTGTTCTATTTTGTTGTAATGTATCCACTTTTCCCAATCTTCTCCGGCATAACTGCGGGCAAAATCTAGATACCATGTCACCCAGCGCCGCCTTGCTTCTCTCTCAAAATCTGGGTAACCTGCTAATTCAGCTAAGGCATACTCACGAGTCAGAGAAAGCATTTCATAACGCTTAGTCTCTGGGTTTAGATTTACCAAAGAGAGTTGCTGCAAACGTGCCAAGCCAACATTTACAGAATCAGGAGAGGCTGTCAGTCCAGCAACCTCAGCCACAGCGGCGAGTATGGGAGAGTCAGGAAAAATCGCCAGTGACATAAGTAATTTATGAGGTGGCTGTCCTTTGATACCTTGCACGGTTTGCTCAAAGCAAAAACGAGCCACATCACCTGTAGCCGAGGTTAATCGCTCCAACACTGAGTTCAGAGGATAGCCACTGGATACTTGACCGAGGGCGTAGACAATGGCAAGGGGAATTCCGCCAGTGCGATCGTACAGTAGCTTAGATTCTTCATCATTGATAGTTATACCTTTTTCTCCAGCTTGTTGCTGAATTAACTGCAAACCATCATCCAAGGGCAAGTTTCGCAGACTGATTGGCAGAAGGGCAATCCGTTCGCGGGTAGTAATGACTACTTTGACGCAAATAGGTAGATTGTAGAGGAATTCAATTACTTGATTTCTATCTTCTATTGTCTCCATGTTGTCAACAATCATCAGCGATCGCTGTCTTGATAAAATTTGACGTACGCGTTCAAATTGGTCATTAGGAGGAGATTGAATAATAGTCGGGTCGCCTAAAGCATTGGCAATCTCTCGAAAAATCTCGCGTAGGTTACGCTGTCCCTGTTGTCGTTGCAAAATACCATCGGGAACGAGTTCCTGTTGTTTAGCAGAAGTGAAAATAATCGCATCAAATCTCGGTGCAACACCGTGGTTTTCACAACTAGATTTTAAACACAGGTAAGCAGCTGCTAGCACCAGCGCCGTTTTCCCAACGCCACCAATGCCATGCACCGTAATCATGTGAGCGCCATGTTCCGGTGAAAGGCGTTCTAGCAGAGTCTTCATATCTGCCTCGCGGCCAATAAATTCTGTGTAAGTCGGCGCTGGCAGATTGTGGGGGATGGAGCGGTTGGGGGTAGGAGATGCAGTAACACCTCTGCGATACCCATGTTTTTCTAGAATGTAGACCAGATTGCTTGCTTTGACCCTTTTGTCTGACTCTCCTGTCAAAGTTTCAATGTCTCGGTAGATATTGCTCAATCCTGTTCTGACAGAAGCGTTATCCTTGTGCAAATCCTTGCCGATCTTCTTCAAGCTATATCCACACAGCAACCCAAGTAACAGGTCTTTCTTGGTATTTTGCCTGTATCGCTGTTGAGTTCTAGCCTCCAAGTCAGTCAGTAGACGATCTATCTCCCATTCCTTCAAAACTTTTCGATACCAAGTTTTGGACAAATTCCCACTCTCTGACTGACCTGACATAAATATCACCCTACTAGTCCGTCATAAATGTTGTATTAGCAGTATTTTAATGGACAAAATTGTCACAATGTCGTATTTGCAACATTTTCACTAACAAAAGTTTCACAAAACACTAACAATTTTTTAACTTTGCAATGGGCTATTAGTAGTTAATTCAGTAGCTTAAGTTCTAAGTGCTTGATTCTCGGTAGCAAGCGTGGTGTAGAGATCGTCTCCACCACGCCCTACAAAAAATATTGCCAGACTATTCTTTTCAGACCTTACTATCAGGAGAACCGAATGAATAGAGCAACTAGATCCTTATTTTTTTCACTTGGGCTAAAACAACCCCAGCCTTATTTTCCAGATGAAAAACAAGTTTGTTTGTTTAATAAACGTCCTATACTTTACCGAGGCTTTACGCCAAAGTCAGTACAGGAATCAATCAATGAACTACAAGAGCGCTTGTATACTCAGGGTTTTCTGGCGAATATTAGCGGTAAATTTGACTTTGAAACAGAAGAAGCAGTCAAAGAATTTCAGAAACGAAATAATCTCCGGGTGGATGGAATAGTTGGGCCGTTAAGTTGGGCTTGCCTTTTCTACCCAAAACTTTCTCGGATTCATCGAATAACGCCTCCAGAGTTACAGGATGCAGTTAAGGAACTACAAACTATCCTGTACGAAGAAGGATTTTCTAAAAAAGAACCCGATGGATATTTTGATAGAGAAACTGAAAGAGGTGTTAAACGCTTTCAAAGAGTATATGGACTAAAAGATGATGGTCTGGTTGGGGCTGCAACTTGGGCTGTGCTGTTGGGAATGCGGCAAAAAATAGACAAAAGTTTTCCCCAGTTAATTTATTTTGTATCGCCTCAGTTCTTGTTCTTTTGGGAGCAATTTTTAATGATTTCTTGTATTATACTGGGTATTTATCATAGCCCGATACCAGGCCCTGCTCCTCAATTGAATACAGCTTTAGCAACTGCCTATGCACTCACTTGTGTAGTGCCATTCCTATTAGAATGTCTACCGCTGAAGCATTCGAGCAAGACAAGCTTGCCGCTGTTTAAATATGCTCCCTACGTTTTAACTGGTATCTTTTGGAAACCAATTATTAACTATGTGGGGACATTATTTAATAATAATTAAATGATGAGCGATCGCTGTGCTGTTTCGTGTAGTTCATAATCCGCCTGTAACATTAATGTTACAAATATAAAGCCTGCTATCCGTTGCAGGCTTTATATTTTTTATTTTCCCTTCTAGGCAGCAGCCTCACTGTAGAAGAACTTGAGCCGTTTAAGCCATTGGTTCCAATAATGAATCAACTTTGTACGGTCGAATGTAAAAATTTCTGCTTCTTCACCGGGCAAGGCTACAACAATTAGAGCATGATTAATCTTGGAGTTGAATAGACTTAATAAAGTTACTTCAAAAGATGGAAAATAAAATTTTTGACTATAGTGCTACCATGTCTTTTTTATATGGTGGAAGATATGAAAATTCTTGGCAAGATGAGTGGGAAAGTGAGGTCAAGGATTTAGCAGAGAAACTAAGATTAATGTTGATTAAATATCGTAACATTGGTCATGATTGGAAGTTTACACAGAGGCAAAAAGACTTATTGCAACAATATTACAACGCTAATAAATTACTTGTTGATTGCCTCAAATATGCTTCTGAGGAAGTGCGATCGCACATAGAAGACACACTACTCTTACCCATCGCTGAAATTGAAAAACGACCATTTAAAAATTAAATCGCCTTCTTATTTGCGACTTTGCGTAAGTTAAAAATCAAACAAAGGCGGGTGCGGGAATTGAACCCGCTAATCCCCAAAATGGTGGAGATGTAACCGATAACCCTAAATTCTTCGTCCCCGAAAGGCAAGGTGCGAATCAGGATAACCCGCCATGAAAAAGGATAAAAGAAGTGTTACCTTTTATCCTTTGTTATTCAGCCGTTCTTACAACTCACCTGTAGCTAGCATCTGGATGATGCGAGGTGTTCCCGGATCGAACCCTGCCAAATCCCAAGACAATGGATCTTGAGGATCTACTAAGGTAATGCGGTAAGGTGTCAAGGTGACATATACCGCCTTGGCATCAGGATTAACCTTTTTGCGATACTCCTTCAGCGCTTGACTGGGATGCTTATAACCAGCCCAGCTTTCTGAGTCAGTCCAGAAGCAAACTACATCTGCCTTGAACTTGTTTTTAATCATCCAGTCGTAAGCTACAGAGGCATCAGTTCCGCCGAAGTTTTGATTTCTAGCTTTGCTAACCGCAGAACTAAAACTATCTTTAGCAGTGATACCTAATTCCCGGAATTCGGTAGCAAAACCGCGAATCATGTAGTTTTTCTCTGCTTTTGCTGTCACCAGTGCCATTGTGGTGGCAATTTCACAGCAACTCAGCCCCATGTCTGCAACTAAGCTACCCATAGAACCGGAAACGTCTACGGCGTGCATGAACACTTTGCCTGTGGGTTGGACAACATCAAAAGACAGTTCAACCGCCTTTTCCAAGATGTCCACAATGCGAGGAACTGGCTTCCAAGTCTTCTGGCTGCGTCCTAATCTTCCTCCAGATTCATAAGTTTTGAGAGCTTTCAAAACATCAATCGGATGGATACGACCTTTACGCAGATGTTCCTTGTTGTTGAGAACTGCTTCCACACGCGACAAATTAGCACTTTCATCAGCTCGCAACACATCTAGTTCAGTTAGCGAACCCAGGTTACGCAGCATTGCACCTATTGGCATTTCACTAAATAGCAACTGCCAAGCTTGCTTATCCATCTTGCCTACAGGTGCAGCCATTTCGTGGGTTAAGCGTCCTTGCGAAATAGCTTCATGAGTTTGAGAAGGATTTCGCTTTAGCCACTCGTACCACCAAATCTGTGCCAAAGCTTCTGAGGGGATTTCTGCTGGCAAGTCTTCCCAGCCTCTGACTACCCACTCATATAATTGACGGTGATTTTCTGTAGGTGGTTTGACGTGAAACAACCGCAATGCATCTCGATGAGAGAAGCCTTGACGCTGTTGATATTTCAACAACTGATAAGCCAAGCCCTTCACATCTTCTCGTGATAGCCAAGTTTTACCAGCTTCGCGCACGATTTTGCCAAATCCTCGCAAAGACTTGGTGTAATTCAGCCATTCATAGAAGTGGCTACCAGTGCGGACAACTTGGGGAAAGATTTCACCAAAAGCTTGTTTTGCTTGTGGTGCTTCACCCATAGATAGTAGTACCAAAGCGAGGATGGGCGCACTGTTATTGATGGCGCGTCCGTCGCTAGCATAGAGAATTTCTTCCGCTACATGGCTGGGATTTTCAGCAACAGCTTGTTTGACAACTGCTACAAAATCTTCGGTTAGTTCTTGCTTACCAGCATAGTAGGTGCTTTTTGCCGTACCAACCAATAGACAACGGCGCAGCATCTTCCAAATGCCAGCATCAAACATCCAACCACCGGAACGTCCCTGAATCATCTCTGCTTCTCGTCCGGGGATAGGCTGAGATTGTGGTGTAGTTGTCTTCTTTTTAGTAAAGAAATTGTAATTCATGGCTTCATCTCCCGGCCCTTGCGGGCAAAAATGAAAGGTGGCAGGGCAGGACTCGAACCTGCGACATCCCGCTTGGAAGGCGATAACCCTAATTCGTCGGCCTTTTCAGGCAAGGGATGAACAAGGATGTTTTAGGCGCTCTACCTCTGAGCTACCTGCCACATGAAAATTAAAAATTAAAAATTAAAAATGCAAAATTTACTCTGGTGGAACAGGAATTGTAGACGCGTTAGCGGCTTCCCGTTCGACGAAGTCGTTCCCGAAGGGTAGGGTACCTGCAACCAATGAATTAACGATAACCCTCGATTCGTCGGCCTTTACAGGCAAGGTTGTGAACTAAGGACTATGGGTAATTAAACCCGTTCATTGCTCTACCAAATTGAGCTACCCACCAGATGAAATTCAAAATTAGGTTTTGGGTGGCGGAGCAGGATTTGAACCTGCGACCTCTCGAACCCAAATCGATAACCCTCAATTCTTCGGCCTTTGCAGGCAAGGGATGAACAAGGATGTTAGCGCTCTGCCACTGAGCTACCCGCCACATGAAAATTTAAATTACAAATATATGTTACCGATCAAAGCTAACTCCTTTGGACATATCAGCTTGTATTACTAATGTAGTATACGTATTATTGTGTGTCAAGAGGCTGGCAAGTTAATTTTCAGAATTTTCGTTCAGTTAAGAATAGTTGCATCATGCAACAATGTTTTCCACGTAAGACTACCCAAGTGAAAACAGCTATATATGTGAAAATTTGCCGTAAATCCAGGCATTTGGATTTTAAATTGTATATTTTTTCTAATTTTGTTCTAATGCTAAATTCTTTATGGTGACTTAAGTTTTTAGACAAAACACTTTTGCCTGTGTTTTCCGATCTGGTAGCTAGTTGGAGTTTCTGAAACCATAACCTATATCCAGACTATGTTTTAGTTTTGCCGGACAATTTGCCGGAACTTTGCCAAACGATACAAAAAAGTGACCCAATTTTTGCCAAGATAGTATATCATTTGCAAAAATTCACTTGGCAAGAATCAGCATGAGTGAAAAATTACTAGAAGGCGACGGGAAGGCTTTTCTCGTTCTACTTTTGCCAATCTCGTTTTTGATTATTTTCCTGGTTGCCACTTGGAGATTTTTGTTAGCACTAATTGTGTTAGGCATTGGTTTCCAAATTTGGCAGCAATATCAATGGCAACAGTGGAGTCAGCGAGTTAACCCAGTTTTCCATAGGTTAATTCGGGAAAATCAGGGCAAAATTACGCCAATGGACTTGGCAATTAGGGGCAATTTTTCTGGGTCAGCAGCAAAACGCTACCTAGATAGCAAAGCGTCTGAATTCGGTGCAAGTTTCATCAATTCTGAAGAAGGGGGTGAAGTCTACTACTTTATAACTGCTAGTATTTTGGGCAACATACTAGACAGTAGCGAGCCTGTTAAAGAACTTCCTGCTCAACCAGTTACCAAAACTGCGCGTTCGCTCTTGGCACCACCGCCACCACAGTCACTGGAAGAAAAACCAGAAGCGGAACTACCACCACCAGCAGTTCACACGGAAGTGAAACAAAATCTGGCAAAACAGTTAGTTTTTGGCTCTCTCATCCAATCGGAACTAGCTAAACGGCTGAATGTTTATTCCAGCACGGTATATAAACGGCGAAACGATCCCGAATTTCCTGAATGGAGTCGCAGCCGCGATCCAGATGGTATTGCTTGGACTTTTTCGGAAACAACTAAGGAGTTTTTCCCACTGGAAGAAAGCTAAATAACGAACAAAGAATTCAGAACTCGGAATTCAGGAATCTAAATACAATCAGTAGAGAATTGAAATACCTTTATTTATCACTGTTGTACAAAATTCATACTGAATTCTGATTCCTGACTCCTGAATTCTTTATAGTTAAAAATTAAAAATTCTAACTTTTAATTTTTAATTTCCAAGCCTACAGCTTCACTGATGGAGTTTAATCCATTCTGTTCTAACTTGGAAAGTAAACCAGCAAGAATTCGACGGACTACCATCGGACCTTGATAAATCCATCCTGTATAAATCTGGAGCAAGTTAGCACCAGCAGTAATTTTTTCCCAAGCGTCTTCGGGGGAAAAAATACCGCCAACTCCGATTATCGGGATTTGTCCTTGGGTTTGCTGCCAAATAAAACGAATTACCTCAGTAGAACGATCGCGTAATGGCGCACCGCTAATTCCGCCGGCTTCTTCCTGAGGTGATTTACCTGTTTGGTCAATTATTTGAGTTTTCAGTCCATCACGGCTAATGGTGGTATTAGTGGCGATAATTCCCGCTAGTTGGTAGGTTTTAGCTAAAGAAATAATGTCGGCGATCGCTTCCCATTCTAAGTCAGGTGCTATCTTGACAAAAATCGGCTTTTGAATATTATTCTCTTGTTGCAATAAATCCAAGATGGCACTGAGCATGGAAGCATCCTGAAGCGATCGCAACCCTGGAGTATTAGGGGAAGAAACGTTAACTACAAAATAGTCACCCAAATCCTTGAGTAAGCGAAAACTATTGAGATAATCTTCTGCTGCTGCTTCCAAGGGTGTAATTTTGGATTTACCCAAATTGATACCTATGGGTATTGACCAAACTAACTCCTGTTTTTCCTGTGCCAGACGTGTTGCCATTGCTGCTGCACCGCTATTATTAAAACCCATCCGGTTGAGTGCAGCTTTGTCCAAAGGTAAGCGAAACAAGCGGGGACGAGGATTTCCTGGTTGTGCCACAAACGTCACAGTACCAAGTTCCGCAAAGCCAAAACCAAGACTCGACCAAATACCAGCGGCTACTCCATCCTTATCAAACCCTGCTGCTAAGCCTACAGGATTGGGAAAGCTTAAGCCAAACAAAGTTTGTTCTAGACGCGGATCGCACAAACATAAAGACTGCTTTAGGCTGCGGTTTATCCAGCTGGCAGGAGGGTGACTATTAGTTTGCGATAGCCAGTTTAAGCTACGAATCGTCTGCTGATGTAACCATTCTGGATCTGTTTTGACTAAATTAAACAAAAACGGACGAATTGCGGCTTGATAAATATCCATTTGTCAGTTGTTAGTTGTTAGTTGTCATTTGTCAGTTGCTACTGACCACTGACAACTGACGCTTTTAATGATTACTGTGACAGCTTATTATTTAGGATGCTTTTCTGGGCATCTTATATATTACAAGTTGCGTAAACCAATAATCAGATGGGGCAGCCACAAAAAAACATAGCCGCCGAACAGCAGATCCATGCCTTGGGACAAGTCCTACAAAGCCTCAGGGAAGAGGATGATGTTGAAGTTCTGATTACAACTACTATTTCTTACGTTCAAGAGCAGTTTGACTACAGTCTAATTTGGATTGCCCTTTACGATCGCCTGAAACATACATTATTCGGCAAAGGAGGCATCATCCCGGATCGTGACACTCGGTTTTTACACAAACGGTTTGTCCTCAATTCCGGCGATCTGTTAGAGCAAGTAGTAATTGAACAGCGTCCTTTGGGCTTAGCGGATTTGCAAACTGAAGTGCGTGCAGCAGAATGGCTAGAAATTAGTAAAAAATTTAACATTAGAGGTACAGTCTTTTTACCGATTCGCTACAAAGACCGCTGTTTGGGTGTGTTATTGCTGGGTTCAGAACGCTGGGGTTACTTACTACCTGGGGAAGCCAAAGCACGTCTAATGATGGTTTTGGGCGAACTGGGGGCAGTGCTTTATCAACATGAGATGGATTTGCAGCAAAAGCAAACCAAACGTCCTGACGAGCCATTATTACAGTTACTAGACAATTTACGCACTTTAAATAATTTGGATCAAAGGCTGAAAACAGTAGTAGAGACAACACATCAATTTGTCTCTCCTAGCCGAACAAATATTTATTGGTTTGAGCGGCAAGGGCGCTACTTTTGGTGTCGGATGAGCAATCAGCTGGCGAATATGGGTCGCGATCGTAACAATCAGCAACCAGCAGCTGGCATCACGGTACAGGAGTTAAGCGAATTTTATTATGCTTTGGCAGTCAATCAAATTGTCTGGATTGGTGATGCACGCAGTTCTCTCAAAAGCCATTTTACAGGCAAGTTGTTGCAACGGTTGCAGGTGCGATCGCTGTTGGCGGCTCCCATCATGTGGCAAAATGACTTGCTAGGTTTTCTGGCGGTGGAAGGTAATGAACCTCGAATCTGGACAGAGGCGGACAAAAATTTTGTCCAGGGTGCTGCGGGGTTAATCTCTTTAGTTGCTCCCACTGACGGTATGGAAAGCACTATCAAACAAATCCAAGATGATAGTTATCTAACTAGCCAAATTGTCCAAGCCATTTATAGTAACCAAGACCTTCATGAAGCTTTACACAATTGTGCTACGAAAGTGTTGGCTCGATTAGCTGCCACCCGCTTTTTACTATTGCAGTACAATCCCGAGCAGAATAACTATCAAGTTGTTTACCAAACCCAACCTCATAATCGCCGACCTTTGACATATGCCTTCGATGCTCTCAAAGACATGGACAGGCAAATGTTGAAGTCTACAAAAACTGCGGTGGAAGTAGAGAACTTAAACGAAGATTTGCGGTTTTTGAACTGGCGTGCTTCTTTGCTAGAAAATGGTGTGCGATCGCTTTTAATTTGCAATTGCGTTCAAGGTCATGCACCCGCAGCACTTTTGCTCCTCGCTCACGAAAATTATCGCACTTGGACAACTCTAGAAAAAGAATTGCTGTGGGTCGTCAGTCAACAGATTGGTGTCATTGTTCGCCAATGGCAACTGCACACTGATACCGAACATCAGCAAAAAATTTTGTCCAGTATCAAGCAATGTCTCCGCATCTTGGAACCAGCCCAGAGCGAAAAAACCGAGACTGAGAAAAAGGATCTCGAAGGCACAGTATTGGAACAAATAGCATATGTTCTCGGCTGTCCTCTGACGCTACTCCTATCCTGGACACCCGGACAAGCTAATGCAGAAATTCTGCCTGGGGTAATTGCTGATAGTCAGTTTGGGGTAGTTACAAATGCATCAGTTTCCATCAAATCTGAGGCTTTGATCCAGTGGGGACTTGGTCAGGAAGAATATCTGAGTGTAAACGTGGATGATTTGCCGCCAGAAACTAGAAAATGGTTGAACGGCCCGGGCATTGGTCAAATTTTGGTCATGACTCTACGTACATCTGCTGACTATGAACCCACAGGAGTGGTGGTGATGGCAGACCGTCGAGAACGTCGATGGTCACAACAAAGCCTCAATGCCACAGAAACTCTGGTCGCTCAATTAGCTTGGTCGCGTCGTCAGCAACAAATCATCCAACTTTTAGAGTCTTCAACCCAGGAGTTACGGCAACTCAATTGGTACAAACACCGCCGCCTACAGGAAATTCAGAGAACAACAACACTACTACTTAGCCAAATACATGATTTGGGCATTCCTACTAATGAATTAACTCAGACGCGCTACCAGTTATTGCTGCGGCAGTTAGACCACACAACGGCTTCTATGACTGGATTACTCAAACTTGAGCAGTGGCATTTACATATGAGCGGGGAAACCATGCCCATAACCAGTTTTCTCAAGCGATCGCTCGAACGAGTAGAAACTTTATTCAAGCAACACAAACTGTGGGTCGGCGTACATGGTTTGGGACAATCAGGTGAAGAGCATGATTCGGCAAACAATTCTTCATTTATTAAAGGAATTCAAACCTCAAGCTCATCTACAATGGCGATCGCTGGCGATATTGTAAAATTTGAATTAATCCTTCATGAATTGTTAGTTGCAGCTTGTCACCGTTCTCAAAGCAGCGGCAGGATTGATATCTGGTGTCGCCGTTTAGATGAGCGATTGTTAGAACTATCGATTACAGATAACGGCATCATTGAACCACAGCTATTGGCTGCGCTACATCAGAATACACCCAAAGATGTGCTTGCTCCCTCTCACCTCGACCAGCCACCAGGTTTGCATTTGCTAATCTGCCAAAACCTCATGCAGCAATGGGGAGGAGAATTGCATTTTTATCAGTTACCAGATCATCGGGTAGTCAGTCGCTTGCTGTTGCCTTTAGCTGAGAAAAATTCCTAGCACTATTTTTCAAAACAAGCATCTAAAAATTCAGTTCTAGAAATTTCCAACTCCTTTGACAGCCATTGGGAATCTTGATTGCTCGGTAATGCATGCGATCGCAATTGGGAGAGATTAAGTCATTATCGCGCAACACTTTTGCGTGATTGAGGCTAATACACTAAATCTCAGCTTGAAAAATATCATCTCTGTAGCGATCGAGTCCTATATTAATTCTTTTACTGATGGTTTCCTACAATTCCCCTGCTGAAAACTGTTAAGCCGACCTAGCAGGTTGAAAGTAAAATAGCCGTGCCCCATAACCTTCTAGCTGCTGTTGTTGGGTGTAGGCACGATAAACTTTTTCAGCTAAATAGCTCAGGAATAAGTCTATGGAGGGATTGACAACACATTTATTCGCTCCAGGTATCCTCCCTTCGTAGCAAACTGGTTATAATTATTTTCCATCGTTCAGAAATCAACTTATCGTCTGCACAGTATTTATATGGGACGCGCTCGTTCTAAATCTGACCTACCTACAAAAATTTGTCCGGTATGTCAACGTCCCTTCACTTGGCGTAAGAAATGGCAAGATTGCTGGGACGAAGTGAAATACTGCTCAGAACGTTGTCGCCGTCGCCGTTCTGACATTACAGAGACTAGGGACTAGGAACTGGGGATAGGGAAAGTTTTTTCCCAATCCCCAGTACCCAATACCCAATCCTTAGAACAACCAACCGCAACTTAGACGCAAATAGCGCAAAGGATAAATGAAGTCACAGGTGCAACCCAAATTAATCATTCATGGAGGAGCGGGTAGTTCTCTCCACGGCAAAGGAGGCTTGGAAGCGGTACGCAAATCGCTCCATACAGTAGTAGAGGAAGTCTATGCTCTTTTATTGTCAGGCGTAACTGCTTCTGTGGCAGTAGTGCAGGGATGTCAAATGCTAGAAGATGACCCACGTTTCAATGCGGGTACGGGTTCAGTGTTGCAATCTGATGGTCAAATCCGCATGAGTGCCTCTCTGATGGATGGCACATCAGGGCGCTTTAGTGGTGTAATTAATGTCTCGCGGGTGAAAAATCCCATTGAGTTGGCACAATTTTTACAAAACTCACCAGACCGAGTACTATCGGATTACGGTTCAGCTGAATTGGCGCGGGAATTACAACTTCCCAGTTATAACGCTTTAACTGAGTTGCGGTTGCAAGAGTGGATACAAGAGCGCCAGGATAATTTTAAAAGTACAATGGCTGGTGTGGTAGCAGAACCCGAACTAGTGGAAAGCAGTAATTCTCGCCGGGGAACAATCGGCGTAGTAGTTTTAGATGCCTATGGAAGTTTAGCTGCTGGTACATCCACTGGTGGTAAAGGCTTCGAGCGTATAGGCCGGGTAAGTGATTCTGCTATGCCAGCAGGTAATTATGCTACTAGCCACGCAGGTGTCAGTTGCACTGGTATCGGAGAAGACATCATTGACGAATGCCTAGCACCAAGGATTGTGGTGCGCGTTACTGACGGTATGTCTCTCAAAGATGCCATGCAACGCTCATTTGTCGAAGCCCACCAGAACCAGCGGGATTTGGGAGCGATCGCCCTAGATGCAACGGGAGCGATCGCTTGGGGAAAAACCAGTCAAGTCTTACTTGCGGCTTACCACAACGGCGAAAACATAGGAGATACTCTCGAATTACCCCTAGAAACAGAAGTGGGCTTTGTGCCTTAGCTATCAACTAGAGTTTTTCGATTGTGGGTTTTGCTCTGAGCGTTTCTTTGATACCCAACCTGGTTTTACCACTTGACGCTCGCGGGCAATCGCTAGGGAATCATCAGGGACATCTTCGGTAACTGTGGAACCAGCTGCCACGTAGACATCATTCCCTAAAATTACTGGTGCAACTAAGACAGTATTAGAACCTGTACTAGTGCGATCGCCTATCTTGGTTGGGTGTTTGTTAGCGCCGTCATAATTGGCGGTAATTGTACCCGCACCGATATTTACCCGATTGCCAGTAGTGGTATCGCCCAGATACGACAAATGTGCCACGTTAGTGCGATCGCCTAACTTAGTATTTTTCAATTCCACAAAATTACCGACGCGGCAACCAGCACCCACTTGAGCATGACCGCGCAAATGAGTATAAGGGCCTATCCGGCTTCCCGCCTGCACAATGCTATCTGTGACAACAGAATACTGCACTGTCACTTTTTCGCCTAGTTGGCTATTTTCGATTAAAGTTCCAGGCCCGATGCGGCTGCCTGTTTGAATAACAGTGTTTCCCCGTAGGTGAGTTTGGGGTTCAATAATTACATCTGAATTAAGCTCTACAGTCTCATCAATTGTGATGCTGGTGGGGTCTATGAGAGTAACGCCCGCTACCATCCATTTTTCCTTAACCCTTTGCTGCAAAATCTCGTATGCTGTTGCCAATTGCAAGCGATCGTTGATCCCTAGGATTTCCTGATAGTCTTCGACATCAACTGCCATCACTTTCCCGACCTGGGTGACAGCATCAGTCAGATAATATTCTTTTTGGGCATTATTCGATTCTAAGTGGGGCAACACCCTTGCTAAATCCTGCCAACCAAAGCAATAAACCCCAGCATTAATCCGACGATTTTGTCTTTGAGCAGCAGTACAATCCTTGTCTTCAACAATTTGTTGGACAATATTATCACCGTTACAAAAAACGCGCCCGTAGCCTTTGGGATCGGGCAGGTGCGCGGTAAGGATAGTAGCGGCATTGTGATTTTCTTGATGAGCTTGTAATAGCTGCTTGAGGGTTTGGGCGCGTACTAAGGGCAAATCGCCGTTTAGTACCAGTAAATCTCCGGTGTATCCCTCAAGATGGGGAAGTAATTGCTGGATAGCATGACCTGTACCTAGTTGCACAGTTTGTTCTACAAACTCCAAACTGGGGATCGATTGCATGGCTGCTTTCACTTCGTCAGCCTGATACCCCACAATCACTATCTGTCGTGAGGGCAAAAGCGGCTTTACACTTTCGAGAACTCTTTCTACTAGCGATCGCCCACCCAATGAATGTAACACTTTGGGTAAGTGTGATTTCATCCTTGTGCCGCGTCCCGCCGCTAGAATTGCTACAACTACCATAATTAGCCATTAGCTATCAGTGAATTGCGCTTTCGCGCTTGTTACTTTAAGATTTAGGCTCAAATCATACCAGCTGATCGTAGAAGACCGAAACTATGAAAGGAGACAGGAGATGAAGAAGACGCACAGAGTATTGATAAAAATTCCCCGCGTCCTCTTATCCCCTCATGCCCAAGCCTGTCTACTCTTTTTCCTGGTAGGAGTGGATAAACTCTGCAAACTGCTGCATTAGTTTAGGATTGCGCCAACCTAATTCGGTTTCCTCTACCATGACAGACACTGCTTCTTCTAGAGTAAAAGCTCTTTTGTAAGGTCGTTCGCTTGTTAGCGCATCGAAAATATCAATTATTTGAAACACTTGTGCTAAGTAGGGAATCTCATCCTCTTTTAGCCCATCGGGGTAGCCTGAGCCATCCCAGCGCTCGTGGTGATGGCGAATAATGGGAACTACACCCCGCATACTGCGTAGTGGTTGACAGATTTTTTCTCCAATGACAACATGCTGCTTCATAATTTCCCAATCTTCGGGTGTGAGTTGGCCGCGCTTTAGTAACACCGCATCGGGAATACCCACCTTGCCAATATCGTGAAGATAACCTCCCCACATTAAATCTCGAATTTGGTGGCGTGATAGATTCAGGTATTCACCAAAAGCTTGTCCTAGTTTTACTAGCCGTTCGCAGTGGTCACCAGTATTAGGATCGCGACTTTCAATTGCTCTGGCAACGGAAAATAACACTTTTTCTGTGTGGTCTAAATCTTCGTTTAAACACTTCTGCCGTACTAGGGACTTAACACGCGCCGCCAGTTCCACACGGTCAAACGGTTTGGTAAGAAAATCATCCGCTCCTACTTCAATTCCCCGAATTCGCGATCGCCTGTCATTTAAAGCTGTAATAAAAATCACTGGAATCAGTCTAGTATGCTCGTCCTGCTTGAGTAACTGGCATACTTCAAAACCATCCATTCCCGGCATCATCACATCCAGCAAAATCAGATCCGGTTGTTTTTGGATCACTAGTTCTACTGCTGTAGAACCACAGTCAGCTTCAATAACTTCATACCCTTCCATAGATAAAAGGGCAACGGCAGTCATCCGACTGGCAGTATGGTCATCAACAACTAACACTTTTGGCAGTTCTGAATCAAAGCCATTCACTTTAGAACCTTTGGCTTGTAGAGTTCCAGAGATTAATGAATCGTAACCAGAATTAATATCAGGTTTCATCCAAGATGGCTCTACCTGTTTCTGTTCTGGCAAAAGGCCTTCTTTAGATAAGCCCAAGGAATAACCTTCTAAATTCTGCAATCCTAAAGCATTCTTTGAACTGATACTATTGACTGCGTTCAGGCGGTTTGACCCAATAATATTTTGTTCAGTAGAGTCTGGACTCTTGGAACTCCATTGAATCACAAAGACACCCCAATCTTTTAGAGAAGTTAACAGTATCCGACTGCACAAACAAGTTTAGTGCTTGACCATATTCCACTTCGCATACCCAAGCTTTATGAATTATGTAAAGCTGCTTGCTTAAATAATAGACATCATATTTTTTATGTCTTATGAGAACACTGAGAATATTGCTACGGGAATCTTGTGCCGGATTTCCTTGCCTTTCATTCCAGTATGATAAATTCGCGCAAATGTTAAATCAGGTTTTTCACTGAGATTTCTTAACATAGTAGCGCTAGAAAACATTGTACTTGCTCAATTTAAATCAAAGTAGTACAGTTTGAGTTTAAAGTTTTTATACCGATATAGCAAGATACGTATTTTAAATTAGCTATTTAAGTAAATCATGCTACACAGAATATATACGCAAACTATTGTATTTAGGAATACAATTTTATTTTTTGTAACTGCGATTACAAAAACTCACTATCTTAGTTTTAGATAAAACAAAATAATTGTAAAATTTTTACGATTATTTTTAATCGATCTTTAAAGATGATTTGTTGTATTTGTGATGGCAGCATAACTAAGAACCAGTGCTTATATGATGAGTTCTTCATTACCTCTCAACCATCGTTTTCGCCAACGGGAAGTCGGTTCGAGTAAACAGGTTTGCTGTTCTTGTCGTCGCCGCATCACTATGACATCAGCAGGAGATTTCAATTGCGGATCGCGGTAAGGAATGGCAGCACGAGTTAGCAAATGTTCTTTTTCTTCTTGGGAAAGGGGGGGGAGAAGAGGATAGGGAGCGAAGGGGATGTGGGGCAAAGGGCAAAAACTTACTGCTACTTTCCCTGTGCTTATCTGCTCGCCATCTCTAGGATAGGCCGCAACCGTACCAGGCGATCGCCTACCCACAGGTGGGGTAGAGCCTATCTGTAATCCAGCTGCCAAAAGTGCTGTACGTACAGCAGCCGCACACGAATACGTTGCCAGAATACCATCAGCGTGTAAACACTGGGAAACTAGTTTGAGGAATTCAACAGTCCATAAATGAGGGCACTGAGGTGGTGAAAAGGGATCTAAAAAAATTGCATCCGCTTGAAAGTCTAACTGATGTACTAACCCAATCGAGGTTCTGGCATCGCCAATTAGTAAGCTTGCTTTGAGGCGATCTGTTTGCACTTGATGCTCAAAAGCAAGTTGGGTCAAAATTGCGGTGTATTCATAGTTCCAGTTGTCGAATAAATGATGAGCGATCGCTGCTTGTGGTACAGATGGATTCAGTTCTAAACCAATTAATTCCACATTACAACTGGGATTGACAGCCCAAATTGTCTGCAAAGCAGCTGCTGTGTTGTATCCTAGACCATAACAAATATCCAATAGTCGCAAAACTGGTTTGTGGGCAGATGTAGCCAGTTGAGTAGGAGCAACAAACTTGAGAAAACTTTCCTGCTTAGCTCCAAAATGGCTGTGAAATGATTCACCAAATTCGTGAGAAACGAAAGTGAAAGAACCATCTGCTGTTGCTTGAGGTGTAAAGTTTTCCTCCGAGTCTGACATTTGGCAAATAAACAATGATAACTAACAACTGACAAATGACTAACAACCAATTTGTTGTTTCGCAAGCGTGGCTTTTGAAACACCTTGACGATCCACAAGTCGTCATTGTAGATTGTCGTTTTTCTTTAGCCGCTCCACAACTAGGAAAACAGCAATACCAAACAAGCCACATAAAAGGATCTTACTACCTAGATTTGAATCAGGATCTTTCTAGTCCTGTAGGAAAGCACGGTGGAAGACATCCTTTACCCGATCCCAACGATCTAGCTAACAAATTATCAGCGATTGGAGTGAATTTCCAAAAAACTCTAGTTGTAGCTTATGATGATTCTCGCTTTGCCTTTGCTGCTCGTCTTTGGTGGTTGTTGCACTATCTAGGACATGAGCAAGTTGCGGTACTGAATGGAGGTTTTGCTGGATGGCAACAAGCAGGATATCCTATTACAGATATTATTCCCCAACCCCAGAAAGCTACCTTTGTTCCTCAGATAAACACAGAACTGGTAGTAGATATTGAGGCTGTGAAAAGTCGAAAAGATTTACCACAAGTAGTTTTGGTAGATTCTAGAGAAAGCGATCGCTACCGCGGTGAACGGGAGCCAATTGATAAAATTGCTGGTCATATTCCCGGTGCTGTTAACTATCCCTGGATAGAAGCTACAGACTCTTCAGGCCAGTTAATTTCCCCTCAAGAGCAACGTCTCCGCTGGCAAAAGCTAGAAAAAGCAGAAGAAATTTTAGTTTATTGCGGTTCAGGCGTTACTGCTTGTGTGAATTTACTTTCTTTAGAATTAGCTGGGATTCACATTGCTAAACTTTATGCTGGTAGCTGGAGCGACTGGATTAGTTATTAGTCAGTGGTGAGCTAGCGCCGTCTTGGGGGTTTCCACGTAGCGGATACCGTTGGCGAAGTTCGCAAGGAGGGTTTCCCTCCAGGCGACTTCTCTCCTTGTCTCCCTACTCCCTACTTTCTGACCTCATCCTGTAATATTGGCGTTGAGTACTAAAAACGATAGTTGCGATCGCGTACCCACAGACTCATTGGCACAGCGTTACCCTGTGGGTCTACTCTGACTTTTACTACTATTGGTCGTAGCTGTCCATTCCTGGTTTGCCGGACAGTACGCGCAATATCATTATTCAGCTGCGATCGCTGTTCTTCTGGGATATTGTATGTTTCCACGCCATAGTTAACAAAACCATCTTGATAAACACCTCTTAAGGCTACTTGATTAGATGAGAGGTAAGTGGGGAGATTGCTACTCACACGTACAGGCCGCCAAGCTCTGGGAACACCACCACTAAAAGATTGTTGCTCTTGCAAAATCACGTACAAGTTGGTTCCTGAGATTAATTGTCTATTACTGCCCCGATTTCTCCTAAGTACATCTTCCCAGCCAGGAAGTCTTCTCAAAGTTGAAACACGGGATATGTTGTAGTCAAGGTTTAGGGAGTAGCCTTGCAATACATTGTTAGAGTTTACAGGCACTGTTTGCAAAATCACCTCTTTGCCTGTGAGGTTGGTATACATTGCCTGGGTGGGAACTGCCAAAATTATTCCTGTTTGAATTAGTAAAGGAAGCAATAGCCGCCAAAAAGGTAAGGGCTGGTTTGCTTTTTGTTCAGTGGCAATTAAGTAATCCCGAAAAGTCAGCTTCTTAGAGAATTCAGCTTCAGGAGACAATGATTTATTTTTACTAGATCCAGAAGAATCACTTTTCTTACTAGATTCTGAGGAGTCACTTTTCATGAGCGTAGTCGTAAAAAGAAGGGTATTGGGGAAGCTACAACAGGACTTACGCAAAAAGATTTTACCCTTGGAGGATGTAGGGGTGTAAGGGGATAAGAATGTCAAGATATAGAGAATCCAACACCATACCTTTGTACCCTTTACTCTCACCTACACACATACAGTTCTTAAACTTTACTTCTTAGTTGCAGCAGTTAGCCGACGTTCAAACCAGAGTCCGACACTAATTAACACAGAACCGCACATTACAAAAACCAGCGATTTGAAAAGTAGGTCAGTGTCGTACTCCAGCATCCGACTAATAATTTGCAGTGTTAACAATAGCATACCGCCCCAAAAAGAGCGTCTGTCGCTTAACTTCAATCCTTCTTGAATTAGTCCCCAGGACAAGATTGCCAAAAGTACGTTGAAGATAAAACTGCCCAAGTCACCAATGCGACTAATAGTTTGATGCCAGAAAGGTACTATGGCTATAAAGCCAAGAAAGGTGGTAATAAGAGCGGTAGTGAAAATTACTTCACGACGAGGGGGGTTATTTCTTTGACGCATCAGAAACAACCATTGCAGTACTGCTAAACCGCTGAGAATTCCCAAATCGATGATGGGAAGAGACATGAATAAGCTCGTGTTATTGGTCAGAGGGTAAGAAGAAGTGTAAGATTGAGCTTGCCATTGCCAACGGAAGGATAAAACGTAGAAGACAAGACCAAAAGCAACTAACGCTAAATCGCGGGCTAGAGGTTGAAATAACCTGTAATTGATTGTAGGAAACAGCAGGTCGTCATAGCTCCAGAATAATGCAGGCGGCAGTGCAAAAGCAAAAGATGCCACCCAAGGAGCCACATCAGAAAGATTTAGAAGTGGTAGAGGGTCGAGGTTAACTAGCAAGGAACTAGCAAAGGCTAAGGCTGCCAAGCAAAAAATCCAACGTGACCGACAAAAGTAGGCTAGAGGGACAAATAGCAACCATGACAATAAGGGCATATGTTGTAATACTAGCCGTGCCCAAGACCATTGAATTGAATAGGGTGAAGAGTACGACAAATCTCCTTTTCCCACCCAATAGCCTATTTGTATTAGGATAATGGCCATAATTCCCAAGGAATTTAAGGACAGACTGTAGGCCATGAGTAAAACACCAAACCCCCAAGCAAGAAACAGTTCGGTAGCCGAACCGTTTATGTTGAAAATCTCTGCCATCAATGCTATGTTTGCGCCTAAAATAAAAGCGCTCAAAATTAGCAATGCCTCTCCCAATAGTCGTTTACTGCGTTGTTGCTTCTTACCTTCGTTCTTGCCCGATGTAGGTTGTGTCCATGTGTAAAAACCAATGATATTAGTTGAGAAAAACAAACTCATCATCAAAATGAATTTGACTTCTCGCGACCATGCCTGCCAATTGGCAGCGACGAAAGTAATCACACCGAAACATAAAAGGATACTGCCTATAGCGATCGCAATCATTTTAGAGCGATCGCGTGCAGCAGCTTCTAGGTTCTTAAATTGATAACGGCTTGCTATTTGTTCGTATTGCGAAGCACTAATTATTCCTTCATCGCGCCACAGTTGTGATTCTTGGCGTAATTTCCGCTGAAAATTCTCTAACACCATGACCATCTCCAGTGCAGTGGGGTAGTTCTGATTTTTCACGACATGTGGAAATTGCAGCAGAGAAGGGTGTAGAAGGGTATGAGTGTATGGGTGTAGGAAATTCTTCCTTTACACCCCCATATTTCAAATATCCACACCTCAATTGATTCCCCGTCAGAATGGCGGTCATTATGTTTTCAGTATGCAGCCAAGCCACTGCATAGCATTGTTCTTCTGTAACAGTTTTACTAATGGAACCCTCAAATTTACTAGTTAAACTCTCGCGGCGTTTGTTTGAAAACCCAGATAAACAAGAAAAATTTATCGAAGCGTTAATTCATCCCCAGCCTTTTCAACCTTGTATTCTTTGGTGTCAACAAAAGCCCGATAACTTACCTTTTTCGGTGGAAACGCCAACCATTTGGCAACCACAGTTTGTAGACCGTTTATATCTAGGAGAAAAACCAGGACAACATCCCCTACACAACCAAGGATATTTCTATTGTTTGGATTTTTCTTCTGTATTTGCGGCTGCTACTTTGTTAACAATTACTCAGCCGATGCATTTAGTTTTTGATATGTGTGCCTCTCCCGGAGGAAAGAGTATCTTTGCTTATCAAGCTTTGCAACCTGATTTACTCATAAGTAATGAAGTAATTGGCAAACGTTTAGGTATGCTAATTTCTAATTTAAAACGTTGCCATATCAGCCCTTGTGTTGTAGTTAATAGAGATTCTAGTATTTTTGCAGAAAATATTACCTTATCTAGTAATTTAGTTATAGTAGATGCTCCATGTACTGGGCAATCTTTACTAGCTAAAGGCGAAAAAGCGCCTGGATGTTTCCACCCCACTGCGATTAATAAAAGTGCAAATCGGCAAAAAAGAATTATAGCTAACTCTGCTCAACTAGTTGCCCCACAAGGCTGTCTAGCATATATGACTTGTACATATTCTCCGGAAGAGAATGAGCAAGTTGGTGAATGGTTTTTATCACGCTTTCCGCAATTTAAAGCAATACAAATTAGTTATCTACAAGACTATCAATCGCATTTAACTACTATGCCTTGTTATCGGATTTTCCCTCAAGATAGATTAGGCGCTGGTGCGTTTACAGTACTTTTTCAAAATACTGATGAAGGTGAGGCTAAAGAACTAGATAAAGACATTTTATATAGCTTGGGAATTATACAAAATGTATAAATTTTAAAATATCTAGCAATCATAAACAAATCGTGATAAGCACAATTCCTGATTTATTAAAGAAATCGGGAATCTGAGGCTTTCAAACAAGACTGCTATAGTAAGCATCAGTGTTTGATGAAATCTTTTCTTTCTTATCTTCGCGTTCTTTGCGTACTTAGTGATTCGTTTAAATGGGATAAATTGCTACGAAGACTTCCAATTAAAAAATCTCAAAATTATAGGTGCATTACTTCGTCAACTAGAACGCTCGGCAAAGCGAATTGCTGCTTGTTTGAGGCTACCGGTCGCACTCAAAATAAATCCTGCTTTAATATTATGCTCTACAGCAAAGTTTTTTAAACTTTGCCTCAAATCTTCGTTTGGTTTTAGTCTCATAGAAAAAACTTTCATAATCTACATAGAAAGTGGATTTGAGGAGTACAAAAATTAAAGAAGAAGTCAGAATATAGAAATTAGAATAAGAGTGTGGGTAATTCAGAACCATCACTAATTGAAAACCACGAAATCTACGATTTGGTGTGGTATTCCACCGTTTATTCATCCACCAGCCGCACAGAATTTAATTCTGAATTCTTTCTTGAGAAAAGCGTACTCAGTGATAACACTGAAGCATTCGTTCTAAATTAATTAATAAAATATACAAAATATTTATGGGTGCATAATAGTGTCAGAACTGCCTTATCAGTGCCAAAATTTGAAAGAACAAGTTGAATTTATATTACAACTTTTACAGCAAGAGCCAACATTGCGTTCTCAAGACATTACATCTGTACAAACTTCTCTTGAGAAGGCGATTTCTCCGAAGTTTGAAATTGTGTTTGCAGGTGCATTTAGTGCGGGTAAATCGATGCTAATAAATGCACTACTAGAACGAGAATTGCTGTACAGTGCAGAAGGACATGCCACAGGTACAGAATGTAAAATTGAATATGCAGAAGCTGATAAAGAAAGAGTAGTTTTGACCTTTTTATGCGAAGTAGAAATTCAGGAACAAGCAAGTTCTTTATGTCAACAATTGGGATTTAAAACAACAGCAAATATCAATCAAGCTGAAGTAATTAGCCTTTTATACCAAGGATGTGAGGTAATTATTCAGCAGGAGGGTGGTGAAAGTAAATCAGAACGTGCAAAACAAGCGAACGCATTAATATTATTACTGGAGGGATATAAGACAAATCGCCAACATATTTACACAAACAATAATGCCACATATTCGATGGAGCAATTTAATTTTTCTAATCTTAAAGAAGCTGCTGGATATGCGCGTCGTGGTAGCAATAGTGCGGTTTTAAAGCGAATTGAATATTACTGTAATCATCCTCTGTTGCAAGATGGAAATATCATCATCGACACGCCAGGAATAGATGCGCCAGTGGAGAAGGATGCACAGCTAACTTATGCCAAAATTCAACATCTTGATACTTCAGCGGTAGTGTGTGTATTAAAACCTGCATCTGCTGGTGACATGACAAAGGAAGAAACAGAACTTTTAGAAACAATGCGGGAAAATGGCGGAATACGCGATCGCGTTTTTTATGTCTTCAACCGCATCGATGAAACTTGGTACAATACTCAGCTAAAGCAGCGATTGGATGATTTGATCGGTGGGCAGTTTCGTGATACGAGTAGGGTTTATAAAACCAGTGGATTACTTGGATTTTACGGCAGTCAGATAAAACAGACAAGCGAACAAGATAGATTTGGTTTAGATTCTATTTTTGCAGAAACTATCAAAAGTTTAGAGGGTCAGGAAGAAACACCACAATTTGTCAATGAGTTTAATCGTTATTGTGCTAACTCTGGTAAGCTGTCATCCAGCCAGTTCCGCATTTCTGTAAACAGCTTTGAAACTCCAAATCAGAACTATGTGCGGATTTTATCTGAACAGGGAACGCCTCTGATTAAACAGCTAATTCAAGATAGTGGTATTGAAGAATTCCGCTCAGCTATTAATCGCTACCTTACTGAAGAAAAGCGCCCACAACTTTTTCAAAATCTCGCTAATGACTTGGAAGATATATGTATTAAACTGAAAAAACATTATCAGTTTGTGCAACGGCATTTAGATAGCCAGCCGCAAGAAATTGAGGCGATGAAAGCACAGGAGTTGCAGCGTCTCAACCAGCAACTACAGCAAGTTGGTAAAGATTTTAGCCAACACATCACAGAAGAAGTTAACCAAATAATTAATAGTACTTGTGATGCTTTTGAAGCGGATTTTCGGCAATTACAATCACGGATGATTCGTCGTTTAGATGAATTGCTAGATACCTTTTCTGTAGCAGATGCTTATCGACGTGCAACCATTAGTCATCCACGTAATGCAACTGCACCGTTAATTGCTATTTTAGTAGAAGCATTTTATTATTTATCCAATCAATTAGAAGATATTTTAGTAAATTCTTCCCAGCAAGTTGTGACCAACTTGTTTCAGCGGTTAATCGAAAAGATTCGTAAATCAGAATATTATCGCCAGTTATATCGTTTGTTAGGTAATGATGCTGGCATTGAACAAGAGGTCAAAGCTGTAGAAAAAAGAGTTTCTCAGGCGTTGGTGAGTGCAGCTAGTGTAGAATGCGATCGCTTTGTCCGAGAAAGCCCTAGATTTTATGATGAAGGCACTTTTTCGATCTACCAATTTCGTCAGACTTTGCTGCAAACTTCCCAAGGTTACGATGCTGAAAGTGTAGTAGAAGCAGAACCAGCAATTAGGCAATTATTGAAGTTAGATTTTGAGCCAAAAGTTTCCAAAACCATTCGTCAATCTTTCCGCCAAACTATTAACCAAACTCTCAAAACTCATTTAGTACCGATGGCTGAAAATCAAGCAGATGAAGTTTTACAGCAGTATCCACATGCGCGTGCTTATTTAGAACAAACACTGCAACAAGAAGCTGAAGAGAAGATTTTGAATAATCAGCGTTTATTAAGTGCTGTTGAACAAAAAATTGAGGATTATAATTCAGCAGTTTTTAATATCAATACTTGTTTGCAGGCAATGCAGTTGTATGAGTATTTATTACCTGTAATTAGTAATTCTGATTCAGAACTTGTTGATAGTATTTCTGAGAGTAATGGTATTTTGATTTCAGATGGTTTATTGGATGGCATAGCACAGGTTTAGTATTTATAGCATTATCAAGTCCGCGTAGGCGGACTTTATTTGTATAGCCCTTTCCTTTTAGGGTGAGAGCGACAAAAATACAAACTTTGATGCTTTAATTTTCACGTTGTTTGACTCAACTTAGTGTCATTTTTAAATAAGATTTAACAAATTATGTAATTCAAACAAATTAACTAATATTTAAGTAGTAGACTTTTGACAACTTTTCAATTCTTCTAGATGACAACGAAGACTTGGCCTTTGAGGGTCTGTCAAATCCATTTGCTGCCAAGGAACAGTATATCCAGTGTAAATTTTACGCGCTCCGAGCCGACGCAAAATTGCTAATCCAATCTCCCAAGCAGATAATCTTTCTAATAAGGCGATATTACCAATTAAGTACTCTTGAATCAACCATTTATCGCCTTGCTGTTGGGCACGTATTTCCTCAATGCGTCCAACTGGTTTACCTGTAGAGTCTAGTACTTGTTTGCCTAAAAGCAGTTCTAGGTGAATTTCATGTGTCATAACTATGCACCTGGAATGCGACTAATAATTTGCTCGCGCACCCATTTTTCCCAAGCTAATGCTGGTGTAGCTTCAGCATCGACATCAACTTGCACGTCAATGCCAACATCCTGAACTTTTGACCAAGGAATGCGAAACGGTTCGCTGTGCTTTGCACCCCACTTACTTTCAACTGCTGCTAGCCAAGCGGACAATCGAGGATGTAGTCGTCGAGCTAGGGTAACAAGACCGACTTCGATATATGCTAATCGTGGCGGTTTACCGTCCTCATACTCAATGACAATTCCATCAACTTTACCCATTTTGCGTTGGTTGCGGTCAACTAGTTGATTGTCGAGAACATCTCTAATTACATCCATTTCAACCTCCAAAAATTTCTAAGGGAAGAGCAATGATGGCTAAAACAAAAGCTAGTGCAATCGTAAAAATGACAACACTATTGCTAATCCAGCCATTGCGATATTTGCCTACATAGGAGCGATCGTTCATTAAAACTAGAAAAGGTATGATGACGGGTGGTAAGATGACTGCTGTTACTGCCATTGAAAACAGAGTTAATTGCAGGGGGTCAATACCTACTACCATTAACAGCGAAGCCAAAAAGACAAACACTGTGTAGACAAGACTAAATCGTGCCGCTTCCTTAGGATGTAGACTTTCGCCCCAGTTCCAACCCAAGGCTTGAGCCACAATATAGGCAGTGTCAAGGCTAACTTCCAACGCAGCACCAAAACAGGCAATGCCTAACGATGCAGCAAACAGCATGAAGCCCCAGTAGCCAAATGACTCTGTTAGCATTAGTGCCGCCTGTTCATAGCTATCAACTTGAATACCTTTGGGATGAAGCACCATGGCTGCTACAATCAGCACTCCGAGTGAAACCACACTGCCAAAACCCATACCCAAGCCAGCAACAGCCCGATTTGTACCGATGTGTCCCTCATCCCACTTGTCTTCCACTGCACCTGATGAGTAGAAATAAAATAGGTAGGGGCTGATGAGCGCACCCAGGATACTAACTACAAGGAATAAATAATGAGTAGTATCGTGACGCGGTAAGGTGGGCAATAAACCAGTACCAAGGTTAGTTAGTGAAGGATGAAGTTTAATTGTGGCGGCAACAAAAACTAATGTAACTAGTCCTAGAAATGAAATACTGTTTTCAATAAGATTAAAGTTTCCTTTCCAAAGTAATAGCCAAATAGCGAAAGCTACAGGTAAAGCATACCACTGAAAGCTAATACCAGTTACTAATTGAAGAGCGATACAAACACCACCAATTTCTGCTCCCAATACTAAAAAATCAACTACGATTTCGGCAAGCAGTGGAATAACATAAAAATTAAAACCAAAACGTTCGCGCACTGCATCAGCTAAAGTGTGTTTGCTGACAGCGGCTAAACGTCCTGACATTTCTACTAGAAAGATCACACAAATTGTTCCTAGAACGATCGCCCACAACAGCTGAAAACCAAATTCAGATCCTGCCTCTGCTGAAGTGGCAATAGCACCTACATCCAGAAAGCCACCAATACTTGTAATAATCCCTAGGGCAATTTCAAGTATTTTATTCATAGCTGTTCACCTGCTGTCATAGACAGTTTAGCGATCGCTTGCTCTTGATGAGATAATTGCTGTATTTGTTGAGCTACCGCTTGATAGTTTTTCTTTTCCACTGCCTTTGACATTTGACTTACAGTGTCTTGAAGTTGCTGAAGTGATTTAAAAATGGCGCTACGATTAGCAGTCGGGATTGATAACTTGGATAATGTCTCTGTTTCTGTTTTAAGTTCTTCTTGGGTTTTGACAAGTGTTTGTTTTACATAACTTGTCGGTACAGCCTTGCGTATCCAAGCATCGCCAACGAAATGGGCCGTTGCTGCCCACGATTTCACCGATGTTAGTTCTTTTGATAATTCATCTTTTGTGGATTTACTACCACAAGCAGTTAATAATAACAATAATAGTAAAAAATATAAATGTCTTTGTATTAGCTGCATAAGCTTTGACATTAACTGAATTTCCGAGCGTTTATCTCATTGATCCCCGGAAACCAGCAATATTGTAAATACCCTTGGGATGTATTTCTTAGAAAAATATTCCCAAAGAGGGGTTGTTTTAGCTGTAATTATGGCTAAATCAGTAAAATTTAATTATAGATAGCGAGTTTATTGCTACAAATATTACATGCAGCTACCATACTTAAATTTATAAAAAATAATGAGCAAAACTCCCCGTATTCGCATCCCGCCGGAAGTGAGGAAATATGTATTCCAACGCGATCGCTACCAATGCCAAAGCTGCGGTAAAACAACTTTAGTAACTAACCTTACTATCGACCATATCATCCCTCTCGCTCGTGGCGGTCAAAACGATATCAGCAACTTGTACACCCTCTGCTTCTCCTGCAACCAGCAAAAGACAGACAAAACTGACCCTCGCTTCCGACGACATTTTGAGACTTAGGCTAAGATAGTTTGTTAGTCATTAAGTTATATGTCTCAAAACGTCAACAGCAATTCCCGAAGATTAGCCATCAGAACCATAGTCTTGTACCTCTTCGCTGTAATGGCTGTTTTAGTAGCAGCTTTCCCCTGGTTATATGAAATCAAAACTAAAGCTGGGATCAATATCTCGCGTAGCCACCACGCTGGAACCTTTTTAGAAAAGCATACTCACGGACTTTTCAGGTGTGAGTGGCTTTATCCATATCATTGCAATCGCCCTCAAGGATAAATAGTAGAGACGCGCCATGGCGCGTCTCTACCCGCAAGTTTGGGGAACCAGCGCACGCAAGTCTCTTCATCTTGGTGCGATTTTAGCCAAATTTATTCAAAATTGCGCTGACATCAACAGCTAACTTTTGCCCTAACTTTAGCAACTGACGGCATTGATTGCTATCCTCTTCATTGGCAAGAGTTGTGAGACACAAGGGTAAAATTTGACTGTGCAGACAACTGAAGTATAGTTCCTGGGATCGCTCTAGGGAGATGCCAAGATTTAACTGATAGCCAACATCAATCAACCGATCCAAGAGTTGGATATCTGCATGAAAACTACCATTAGCATCATGCAACAACTGCCAGAGCGATCGCACAATCAACTGTTCTAACATCTGCTTGCCTTCAGGAATATTCAGCCGACAACGCAAATGTTTGGCTTCGGTAGCGATCGCCTCTAATTCTACAATGTGATTCCAACACAGTTGTGGTTCAGCTATGTCTTGTTCAAGCGATCGCAACATTGTCATACAGCGATACCCTAATGCAATCTCCGCTGCTACCTGCAACTCTTGTGGCACAACTAATCCATCTCGGTGGAACGCCATCAGTACGCCGTAATTCTCCCGATATGCCTGAGTGTAGAGTTGATCTAAACGTGTCAGCGTTTCTTGACTAATCAACCGCATAATTCGGTGACGTTCCTCAGCAAACAGATTCTGTAAGCTGAAAGTTTCTTCACCAAATAGCTGCGTCATTACCAAAATAGAATTAGCTGCACTCGCCTGTTGCAAGGCCCCAAACAGCTTTTCTTTTAATTGGCTATAGTCACGCCGCCCTGTAAATTGCTGAATGCAACAATGGAAATCCCAGCCTCCCAAATGCAGCACAGCAAACACTAAATGTTCGCTTTCCCAGGTAATTTCTGACACTAGCTTTAAATGCCCCACAACCAGAGTTAGCGATCCCATGCGTTGCAGTTGGTAATCTAGCTCATTGGCGGTGTAGCAATAAACTCGCTTTTGGTAAGGATGGGGATTTTTGCTAGCAGTATCTGTCGATAGAAAGTTGCGTGTTTCTGCTGGTTTGTGATTACTAAACAGCGAAGTAATGGCGTAATGGGCGGCTACTTGCTTAAAGCCTACTTGGGCAGTCAGTACTAATTGTCGATAAATTTCCCCACCGTGCTTGAAGTCATCAACATTACTGGGGGCTAAACCCAGGCGTTTGAGGAAGCCTTTTTCCAACTGCACACCCGCGACATCTCCCGCCAATTCCAAAGCACGGGCTGCGTAGCGGAGAATCTGCGTTCCCTCTGGACGAGATAGTTCTTCAAAAAACCACCCGCAACTGGTGAACATTAATAAAGCGTGACGCTGCATTTCCAATAGACGCAAAGCGTCTACTTGTTCAGCTGCTGTGAGTTTGTGGGTTTGATGGCGGGTAAGGAAGCGGCTGACATTGGCAGGGGAGCGATCGCGCATCACTTGGATATATTCATCCCGTGCCTGCCAGGGATCGCTCAAAAGCTGTTTACCACATTCCTCGTATACCTCTGTTAGCCGATCTCGCAACCAATTTAAGGCATTCCGCAGGGGACGACGCCATTTCTGATGCCAAACACCGCCTTCACCACCGCAACCACAGTCATCTTGCCATCTATCAACACCATGGGCACAACTCCACGCCGTGACCGACTTGATTTCCGCTTCCCAAGCGGGAGAATTTAGGCTGAGGTAGTGGGCAAAGTTCGTCACCGTCCAACCGTGCTGAGGAAACTCGTTGATAAAAGCGTAGGCTAAAGTTTTTTCGGTTCCCTTCTTGTGGTGTCCAAAGGTTTCGCCATCTGTCGCCACAGATATTAATTGTGCTGGACGATGATCCCCACGCACTGCCGAACCGATGCGTCCAGCAAAATGATTGGAATTATAAACGACATCGCTAAAACCCATGTCCCGTGAGATGGGGCCGTCGTAGAAGAAGATATCAATATAAGGGCGGGAATAGTCAGTACCCCCACTACCCTCCTGAATCGAACTTAAAGCAGAAGCTGAAGTGCTGAGTGTGGGCTTTAAATAACAGCGATAGGGGCGCGTGGGATCGATCTGACTACCGCCAACTTCATGCCATTCTGGGTTGGGATCATCTTTGGTAGGTAGAGGACGGCAACGCAGTGCTTGAGATGGTGCAAGGATAATAAAGCGAATACCTTCAGCAACCAGAGCTTCTAAGGTTGCATAGTCCACACCTGTTTCTGCTAGCCACATGCCTTCGGGATCGCGGCCAAACCTGGATTTGAAGTCTTCTTTGCCCCAGCGAATTTGGGTATATTTATCCCGTTCGTTGGCTAGGGGCATGATGATGTGATTGTATACTTGCGCGATCGCATTGCCGTGACCATGCAAGCGCTGGGCACTCTTAGCGTCTGCCTCCAAAATCCGCTGATAAACCTCCAAATCGTGGCGTTCTAGCCACGACATCAGCGTTGGCCCGATATTAAAGCTGAAATACTCATAATTATTCACGATCCCCATGACTTCGCCTCGGTCATTTAAGATCCTGGCAAAGGCATTCGGGCGATAGCATTCCCAGTGAATCCGTTCGTTCCAATCATGGAAAGGTGCAGCACTCGGTTGACGTTCAATTGCGTCCAGATACGGGTTTTCCCGTGGGGGCTGGTAAAAATGTCCATGCACCGTCACATAAACACCTGTAGCTTTCTTTAGGGGATCGCTTTGGTGAGTATCTTTGGCAGTTATATGTGATGTAAACATTGAGCCAGAACTAGCTGGCATTTCAGCAGCAGAAGTCATGTATATTTATCCAAACAAAAAACTTGTAGTTGCGTCAAAAGCACTGTAGTTAAACCTTTCTACAGAGGTTTGAACGCAAAATCCGGTATAGACGAAAACTAATGGATATAGAATACAACCAAATCTCCGAGAAAGCGGTCTTACTAAAGTGGGAAATCTGCGTTATCGCACAGACATTTCCCAAAAGGCACAAAATAATCAGCCATTGAACAACGCCTCAGTTAGGGGTTTTCTCGTTGGCAGGGCCAATCAAAAATTTAATTGTCTTTTAATATATTAAACCCCATCTTTGGTGTAAAATTTTGACTCAAATTCATAGTTTTGCTACAAAAGATTGCAGAAACTATTTAAATCGCAATCTTACTTTATATTTCTAACAGCAGTTCAGGAACAGTGTAATCTCGGAATGGGTTCGCCGACAGTTGAGAGTATCCTAATTGGTGTGCTAAGTGCTTTCGATAGGATATCTTCAACTCAAGGTAATAAATGTCAGGTAAAAACATTCTTTTTCTTTCTCTGTTACTCTTTATCCCGGTTTCCTTAGCAGCTAAGTTTCTAGAGTGGGGAGACTTGATAGTTTTCATCACGGCTGGTTTAGCAATTCTGCCTCTGGCAGCTTGGATGGGCACAGCCACAGAAGAAATTGCTGTAGTGGTTGGCCCGACATTAGGAGGGTTGTTAAACGCCACCTTTGGCAATGCGACGGAACTGATTATAGCTTTGATTGCCTTGAATGCTGGATTGGTGGATGTAGTCAAAGCCAGCATCACGGGATCGATTATCGGCAACTTACTCCTGGTGATGGGTCTTTCCATGCTTTTGGGCGGACTGCGTTACAAGGAACAAACATTTCAATCAATTGTGGCGCGGGTAAATGCTTCATCAATGAATTTAGCAGTGATTGCGATTTTACTGCCCACGGCGATGAACTACACCTCTATCGGAATTAGCGAAAAAACCCTACAAAATCTGTCTCTTGCTGTTGCGGTAGTGTTAATTCTGGTTTATGCCCTAACACTGCTCTTTTCTATGAAAACCCATGCCTATTTGTATGATGTGGGTGTGGCAGAGACAGAAGAAATTCATACTAAACCAAACATTTGGCTGTGGAGTGGAGTGCTACTAGTATGTACCCTCTTGGTAGCGCTTGAGTCAGAAATGTTGGTCGATACTTTGGAAGTAGCTACATCCAAGCTAGGTTTAACTTCATTGTTTACAGGGGTGATCCTAGTTCCCATCATTGGTAACGCCGCAGAACACGCCACAGCAGTTACCGTTGCGATGAAAGATAAGATGGATTTATCCCTTTCTGTGGCTGTGGGATCGAGTATGCAGATTGCCCTTTTTGTTGCTCCCGTTTTAGTGATAGCAGGGTGGGCACTTGGGAAGCCAATGGATTTAGATTTCAAGCCCTTTGAATTAGTTGCTGTGGCTGTGTCGGTATTGATTGCCAATAGCATTAGTTCTGATGGTAAGTCCAATTGGTTAGAAGGCACTTTACTGTTAGCCGCTTATACAGTTTTGGGGTTTGCCTTTTACTTCCACCCAGTCATTAGCGGTATTGGATAGTTACTTTCGATAGTAAATTGCAGGAGCGATCGCTTTTTAGTTTAACAAGAGCGATCGCTTTTGTGCTTATTGGCTAGATAGCCAATTGAAAGAGAAAAAACAGGGGGCGTGATTAAATACAGTTCTATCAATTACATCCGCTACAACTAATTGTTAGATAAATAGCTGTTGGAATAAGATATTAAGGTATTCATTTCCTGTAATTTCTTGATCGAGTCAGGGTTTTTTGTAAGCACAATACAACCTCTTTTGGCTCCAGTCTCTAATTCAGCTCTCTGAGAGGGGAAAAACGCTGCTAAATTCAAGTTCTTAATTACTGGCTCCAGATATTCTTGACTAAGAACTTTACCTTCTCCGTAATTATCGTATTTATACTCTTCATCACCTGGCACTTTGAAGTCGTCTACCATTACTACTGCTTTAGGATGGTTTTCAAAAATTATTTGAATCTCTTCTTTCAAAGGAAGGTCTTTGCCCCAATGAGCATCTAGATAAAAGAATATTTGTCCTTGGATGAGTGTCGAGCTTTCCACGATACGTCTTAGAAAGGATCTGCTATCTCCATAACTAATCACTATATCTTTATATGCAAACAATCTAGCTTTTGCGTAACCATAGTATCTCGGATTGGACTCCACCGTATAAACAGGCAATTGTGAAGATTTATGAAGATACTCTGTTGTAGTGCCTCTATATGTTCCTGTTTCAACTATGGCTGAGAAATTAATTTTTTGGATTAACTCAAGAAATATCTGTTGCCTGAATGTCTGATCGTTGAAAGGCTTACCCCAAGTTTTCCGAGAATCTTGTGATACGTAGTATTGAACTACTCCAAGAATTTTCTGTGTGAATATTTTAGGGTTCATGAGAATTTATGCACTCTTTAATAAATGAAACTGTTTTGTATATCCACTATATTTGGAATAATATCAAGAAATTTCTCCGTGTATCCATCACTTATCAATTTAAATTTTGATAGAAAAATACAGCATTGTATCTGTATAACTAATCTCTCTTTTTTGACTACGAATATAGAAAAATAATCTTAATTACCTTGAACTCCACATTCCGCAGGTTTAGTTTGAAAATCAGCGTGAATTTATTGCCAGAAATGAGTTGTAGCCGTTTTATAAAAATTTAGGTTTTGACAAAAAAACCTGCGTAGGGCAAAACAATGAGTACGATTACTCATGCAGAATGTGGGTTAAACCTCAAATCCAATCGTGAATTAAGCGATCGCCTCGAAATTTTGTCATTTAAATCGCTTTACTGCAAAAGTACGAAAACACTGTGGTTCTAAATTATTCTCTATGTTTTGTGTGAAGGGTGTACATGGCAAGCTAACCCTTGAGATTTTCCTGCGCGGTCAGAGGTGTATGGTTATTTCTGGAGATGGGGTAAAGAAGTTCTCTAACGAGTTCACGATATTGGTAAATCAGGTAAAACGGTTGAACACCATTTGGATAGACGCAGGATAGCGAGGCGAAGAATTTATGCGTTTGATGAATGGATATATTTCGGTGGATTGTAGAAATTATTCTTCGACCATTGGAGATAGATATACTGCTTAGGGTGGAATAAATTTTTTCTTATCTAGAGTTTATTATTGTTGACAGGGTAAGCAGGGTAAACAGGGCAGAAATTATCCACACCTTCAGCAATCATTACGATTGCCGTAAATTGTGGCGATTTCTTAACTTGTAAGTACACACCATTCCGGACTCAAGGCAATTTTTCTGTCAAAGGAAATATGGGTGTTAGTAATATCAAATACAATGAACGATATTGTCCTGCTGATGACGGGCGTGTTAATCACGAAACAACTATCTCCGTCCAATTTACCCAAGCAGTCTGTAATTCAGCTAGGCAATGGCGTGCAAAAATCAACACAGGATCGGTCATATCAGTTAATTCCAACTGCGAAGATCGCGCCACCTGAATTTATGCAGCTAAATGAGACTTTTCCAGTCACTCGATTAGCGCTTAAGCGTGGGCATCAAAAAACTCTGATGAGTGAGACACAGAAGATTCTTGCCAAAGACTTGTATAGCTTGGCTGAGTTTCAACATTTCCAAGCTGTAAGGGTAAAGTTTCCTGATGAACAACGCCTAATAGCCAAACAAAGTAGCGATGAAATTGTTGTTGCAAAATCTCAAAAGGCAAGTTTTCCTAGTAAAAAACAGTTAATAGCCCAACAAAATTGTGACGAAATAGGTATTGCAAAATCTCCAAGATTTACTAACCAAAATATACCAAATCTACGTTTTGGTAGTTCAGGTCTTGCTGTGAGAATCTTGCAACGGCTATTAGTAGCTAATGGCTATGCTATTCGAGTTGATGGAGTTTTTGGCGCGCTGACAGAAAGTGCTGTCAAGGCCTTTCAAAACAAACAAAATTTAACAGTGGATGGAATCGTCGGTCAAAGAACTTGGTACTTTTTGACAAGATAACAATCGGGAACTCGGAGTCCCTTCTAGGGATTAGGGGCAATGGGGATTAGGAATTAGGAAATGGGAAACGGGAAGAACTATACCTTTGCTCTTTACCCTTTAACCTTTTTCCAGTCTTTCCTAGTCACCAGTCCCCAGTCCCCAGTCCCTAATTACCGATACTTGTGTTGCTCTAACAGTTGCTGCGCTCTGGGCTTGTAAATTAAATAGAACAAAGCCTCGATGTAACGCAACAAATCCTCTCGATTCTCTTTCGAGGTAAAGTTCCAGAAGCCGTAAATTCGGGCTAATGATAACAACTTGGTAGTGTGAATTTTCCAAGTATATGTGCTATAAACTCGGTCAATAGCTTTCTGAGAAATTGTATCCCAGTAAGCAGGATTCTGTTCGCATTTGCTGACAAATTCTAGAATTTTTGTGGCAGTTTCCTCTAAATGAGTCGGGTTAATGTAAAAACCATTAACCTTATCTTGAATAATTTCCAATGGGCCACCAAATTGTGTGGCAAAAGTTGGTAATCCGGAAATCATCGCCTCCAGAATTGTCAAACCGAAGGCTTCAAATAAAGCTGGTTGGACAAAGATTCCTTTGTGGTCAGCAATCACTCGGTAAATTTCGCCAGAATCAGTTTTTGACAGGCGTACACCCAACCAGCGAATTTTTCCGTGGAGATTGTACTCGTCAATGATGTGATAGAGTTTGACAATTTCATCACGTTCTTCGTTGTCGCCTGATTCTTCTACGCGTAACTTACCTGCTACTAAAATTAAGTTGCAATGCTCCTGCAATTCTTTACTTTGACCAAAGCATTCTGCTAAACCTGTGAGGTTTTTAATGCGGTCAAGACGCGCCATGGAAAAGATAGGACGCTTGTTGGGATCGTCAAGTTTGCCGAAGATTTGGGACGGGTCTTCTAAGGTAAAGAGTATTTCAGAAATGCGATCGCGATCGCTTTCTACTCGGTCTTGAGTCCGTGTGTAGGGAAAATAAGCATTCTCATTCACCCCAGGTGGAACCACATTAAACTTGGGACTAAATAGTTCAATGCCATTGGTAACATGGTACAACTCCGGCATGGTGAAGCACTTGTAGGACTCATACTGGCCAACACTATCCGGTGTGCCGACAATTTCTTGGTAAGTGCTGCTGATGACGAAGTTGGCAGCATTCATCGCAATCAAATCAGCAGTGAATTGCAAGGAAAAGTGATATTTATCTTCCAAATCTTGCCAGTAGAGGTTACTGAACAAGTATTTGGATTTTTCTAAAGCATGGGCGACGTTGCACTGGGTGACTTTCATGCATCGTGCCAACAGAAACGCCACTAAATTTCCATCAGTATAGTTACCAACAATTAAGTCTGGTCTACCTTGAAATTCTGCTAACAGTTCTCTTTCTGAGTCCAAGGCGTAGGTTTCTAAATAAGGCCAAAACTCAAACCGGGAAATCCAGTTTTGAGTCATATTGGGATTGAAATCGCGCAGAGGCACTCGCAAAATCCAAGCGTTTTCTGTGCCGTGGACTTTTTCTAGCCGTTGATTACAAAGAGTGCCATCACTATTGGGAATTAAGCGAGTGAGAATAATCACTTTTGGCTGGACGTTCAGTCCCTCTAAGCCAGCCAGCAAGACATCTTCTTGGAGTTGCTTTTCTAAATTCTTTGCTTGGTCGAGGACATAAACCACCTGACCGCCAGTATCAGGACGACCTAAAACTCCCTCTTGCCCAAACCAACCATGGGCAGACACCAAGACGATTCTAAAAATCATCGGCACGCGAGAGATGAAAACTTCTAGAGTTTGGGGATCGGGAGAATCAATTAATTCATCTAAGACGTTAAGGGTGTCCTGTACTCGCTGGGCGGTGTTTCCCCAACCCGGTTCAAAACCCATCGATTGCAATTGAAACCGGAATTCTTCGTAGGGTTCATCACTGGGGCGACCTCCTACAAAAGCTATAGCTTTTTTTACTTGTTCGGAAAGTTGCTCTTGTGATTTAATGCGATCGTTGACCAGCAACTGGATACCGTTATATTGATGCAGGCGCAAGAAATTCAATAAGCTATCCAGCAATTGTTTGGAGTCTTGGAAGATTTTGCTGGATAGATAGCGGTTGAGAAACTGTACCCCCTTGCCAATGTTTTTTGGATCGCGGATCGTTGGGGTGTAGTCGTAAAACGGGCCGAAGTCTAGTTCTAGCAGATCGCCTTCGTGGGGATGAAATTTGTTCACCAAGCGATCGCGTAGATCTAGCAGTTCCTGCACCGTCATTGGCTCAAAACTCAAGTCTGCTGTTAGCCGATAAACTTCTTGACTAGCAATCTTGGGACGAATGATGAAACAAAGGTTTGAGTCTTCTTGAATAATTTCCTGAGTATAGTAAATTAGTTTGCCCAAGTGGGAAGAAGCGTAAAACGTTTCAGGCTTCTGAGACTTAGAGCAATATTCACTAAATACATTCAGTATGTCGTTTCGCAGCAAATATTTTTGTTCTTGCTGACGTAATTCACTAGCGAAGGAACGCAAATCACTTTTTTCTTCACTATCTAAAATTGCTTGTATCAATTCGGACATGTTTACCCCTAAAGATGATTTTGCATTTTTGACTTCCAGGCAGAATAAAATAAATCCTTACCCTCTGTCTAATCGCATAGAAACACAATTAAACACAGATAAATCTCTCTCTGTGTTTCCTTACGGCAGTCTCTCTCCATAAGGCTTCTCAATTCGCGTTCCTATTTACTTAAAATATCTAATACTCAGTATTTTTGGCTCTAACTAAAGGTGTACAATTCTCTGGACTTTTGAGAGAGGTAATGTATGTAATGATTCTCTCACAAAGTTTAAAAAAAATTTTTCTGCCAAGTATTGTTTTGTGATATGTATTCCTAGTCTAGCCCTCAGTTTATATCTTTAAGAGATAGATTGGCACTTTTAACCCATTAATACATACTTTTGTCAATCAAACTAAATACTCATTTCTATTAGATATCTAAACAATAAAATATTGATAAATGAAATTTAACTGCTATGTTAATCAGCAACTTATCTAATACAATTTTGGATTTTGGATCGGGATTGGGAATTGCCATCTGCGTCTGGGTTATGTAAATCCATCTGTCGCAATCATTTTTTAAATTGGTATGAGTAGCCATGATGAACTACGTATACAGGACAGATGAAAAAACTCTCCCAGCCTTCCTAGTCCCCAGTCCCTAGTTCCTTTTTCATGCATGGCGGTGCAAGTTTTTCATTGAGACTGCCTTTTTTATGTGACTTAGTAAGTATGTTGAAATGACTTCTGTGATGCTGAAGTTACTGCCTGAATCAGTTCTTGAAGTTTGGTAGTTGCCACACCACTGGTAAATAATTCTTCTGCTTTGGCTATACCCGATCGCATATCTGGACAAATGCCACTCCGCCAGAGATAAAACCCTCCATTCCACAAGGCTGTTTGCATTAGTTCTCCAGGTTGACCAGCTAAAACTTTTTGGATTTCGGCAATCAACTCTTCGGTACTGCTAAGGGCTACGTTCTTGGTAGTAAAGCCGTATTCATGCGGTGCCAGAAGTAACCTTTCTATTTCTGGAGGTGCGTCAGGTGTAGATAAACCAATAATCGCAGTGCGATCGCGTGGTAAATCGCAACTACCTTCTAATCCTTTCACAAATGTAAATTTTGTCACTCCCCGCAACCCAAGAGCTACTTTGAACATGGCTTCTGTGGGAGGATGGACGAACCCAGGAATAATATGGGCATCCCCAGCATATGGGCACCATATTAGTTCCATTGTGGCGAAGGGTGGACGTTTGCCGAGTTGGTCGCGGTACTCCCAAATAGTTTTAATTAAAGGAAAATGAACGGGTGTATAAACAAAGCCAATTCCCGTTTGTTCAAATACCTGCTGTGTTTTTGCCAGCGGTAAACTAGTCCAATCAATTCCTAGTCCCAGCCAAATATCTACCAGGGGTAATCCATATTTTGTTGGCAAGCGATCGCCACCATGCATGATTATTGGTTGTCCAACTGCGGCGAGTAGTAAAGCCGTAACTGGGGCAATTGGTGCAGTCCGCGTTCTGCCATCGTAAGGTAGACCAAACACTATGACTGGACGTGCAGAAGCGATTGGTTGTAGCTTTGGCCCCAGTTCATCATAGGCATCTAACATACCCGCTAACTCTTCCCCCGTAGGCCGCCTGATCCGGTGAGCAATCAAAAACGCGCCTATTTGGGCTGGTGTTGCTTCACCCAACAGCATCATTTTTGTAGCGGTAGCTGCTTCCGCACGAGTTAAATTCTCTCCCGTGTGGTTTCCACTACCTACCTTTTTCAGTAATTCTCTAAATATATTGCTCATATTTACTTTGTCCTTTATCAGTTGTTAGTTATACCAATTTGAACAGTGATTGTGACAGATGAAGCACTCAAAGCCACTACCATTAACTGTTTCACAATCAAAAATCAAAGTTTCGCTGGAAGCGCACTAAAGGTACGACCCTAAATTCAAAATGGTATTTCCACTAACTACTAACCCTTTGGATTCGCCAGTTGTTCATGAGGGAAAGCACGCCAGATGCTCCACTTGGGGACTTCCAAATAAAAAAATAATCAATCGCTTAGGTGAGCAGGGGGAGCAGGGGGAGCAGGGGAGGCAGGGGGAGAAGAAATTGGATACTGATATTGGATGCAGGAATTGAGTAATTTAATTATTGGATGTCCCTTGGGGAGCCACTCCGTTGTGGGGGTTCCCCTCTTTGAAGGAAGTGGCGTGAGACCCCAAGACCGCACTGGCTCACCACTGACAAATGACACTTAAGAAGCCGATCGCTGCTGCTGAAATTGCGGTGGGATATCTTCCCGCACCAGTTGCCAAAAGTGATTGATTGGGGGAATCTGGAGACGGTCTTGAGTGGTTACCATTACTACCCGGCGAGTCAAACCAGTATTGTCAGACACCGCACCAGTACTATTACTGGCTAGAGGGCGAACTGCTAGGGTGGGGTCTTGGAGTGCTTCCATTAGTGCTGAGTGAGGCAGCAAAGCTATCAGTTCTCCTTGACGCACAACTCCCCGGAAGGCATCTAGAGTATTGACCTCTAAAGCTGCCTGAAGTCTAGCCTCTAAGCGCTCAAACTTGTCTTGCACTAGGCGTTGCATCCCATAACCATCTTTAAAAACTACTTGCGGATAATGAATTAACTCCGACCAGGGGATGCGTTCGTGTTGGGCTAGGGGATGATTTGCTGCAATCAGCACTTCTATGGGTTCATCATATAGTACTTCTACAACTATCTCTTTACCAGTGGTTAAAAAGCGATTATTCATCACAATTGCCAGATCCACCAATCCATCTTTGAGGACTTTGAGGGCGCGATCGCTACCCAATGATGTGACTCGCAATTGTACTTCTGGATAATCGTGACAAAATTTTTGCAACACCGGCGGCAAGTAAGAAGCACATAATGAGTGAATCGCTGCAATGCAAAGTTCTGGCTGCTTGCCTGCGAATAAGTCTGTTAATTCCTGTGTGGCAGTCTCCCACTCTTGGCAAATTTTGCGGACACGAGGTAGTAAACGTTCGCCTCCCAAAGTCAATTTGGCGTGACTTGTTCTGTGAAATAGTTCTACCCCTACATCAGCTTCCAATGACTGGATTTGGCGACTAATAGTCGATTGAGTAACACCACATTTCCGGGCTGCTTGTTGAAAGCTGCCTGTTTGTGCGATCGCCAGAAAGGCTTGCAACTGCTCTAGCCGCATGTTTATGTAGCCTGAATTACATTTATGGCTTTCATTAAGTTAACGGTTTTGTCCTCACAATTTAGTAGAGTTTGTTACAAGACTTTCTTTGTGACATATTTTAATAAAAATTTTTACTCACCGAACAAAGACAGAGAGCAGAAAATCAAAATTTTTTTCCTCTACCAAAAGAGTAGTCGCACCTTTAAATTTGATTTATAAAAAGGTAAAAATATTTTTACCATACACGTAATTTTTAATTCCGCTCAGCACTATTTCCTCTTGGAGGAAGGTGAATCTGCTCGTAGTTGTTGCCGTCCGTTGGTGATGATTCGTAACATATCTTGCAGGTCTTGCTCGATACCTTCGAGGACACTATCAGCATATTCATCAGCCCCATTTTCAATTTCTTGAGCTTGGGCGATCGCAGTTTTTCGCATTTCTTCTAACTCTTGCTGACAGGCACGCCGCTTTAACTCAATTTCGGTGAGGGTTTCTTGCATCATTGCCTCACATTCTTTTTGCACTTGTTGCCGCAGTTCTTCAGCTTCCCGTTGTGCCTGCTTGGTAATATCACTTTCAGCCAAAATTTGCGCTCTTTTTGCTTGGGCTGCCTCAACAATTTGCTGCCCATACTCTTCTGCCTCCAGCAGAACTTCCTCTTTTTGTTCTAGGATAGCTGCTGCTTCCTGAAAAACTGATGGCAAGGAAAGTCTGATGAAATCGAGCTGCTCCAACAATATTTCCTCGTCTACTAGCGTGCGTCCCGTCAGCGGAATACGCAGACCATCAAGAATCAAATCCTCCAGACGATTAAGTTCCTGCTGAATATCTACGCTTCCAGATCCGTTGGGATATTCTGGAGGGGGGGGATAGCTTCCGTTTTGATTGGGTTCGGTGTTGGAGAGTTGTGATTGTAGCATTTGTATATATCTAGGGCAATGTGTGGGGGAACAAGATGATCGACAGAACCACCAAATCTTGCAATCTCTTTTACCACACTACTACTTAAAAAACTATACTCATTTGATGTTGCTAGAAAAACAGTCTCTATCTGAGTTGAAATAGTTTTATTAGTGTGAGCCATTTGTAGCTCGACCTCAAAGTCGGAAATTGCCCTTAAACCCCGCAATAAAACTTGTGCTTGTCGCTCTTGGGCGTAGTTGACTGTCAGACCATCAAAGCTGTCGGCTTCTACATTAGGTAGATGTCGTGTAGCTAGACGAATCTGTTCTAGCCTTTGCTGCACAGTAAAAAGTGGCACCTTATTAGGGTTCCGTAGTACAGCAACGATCACCTGCTCAAACAGCCTACTACCACGCTGAATGATGTCAAGGTGACCTAAGGTGATGGGGTCAAAGCTACCTGGATAAATAGCAATCACAGTATTTAAGTGCATCAAAACTGCTTGGGTAATTATATCGAAACCCAATTGAATCCTAGCGAACTAATATTTTTGCTTAAGAAGTTAAAAGATTGGTCAGGAGGGAGTGGTCAGTAGTTATTTCTCTCATTTTCCCCAATCCCCAGTCCCCAATCCCCAGTCAAGCAAAACCTGTTCTAATTATTTATATACAGAAAGCCCCTTCTAGTCGTAGTGTTAGAAGCTGATAAAGCACAACAATTTAGTCAACTAGGTACTTTTGCATGGCATTGGATCTTTCAACTTTGCCTTTGGCGTTTCAATTTACTTCTCCAGGACCAATTCTGAGGCAAATAGGCCCAATTACTATCCGCTGGTATGGCTTGTTGATTGCCTCAGCTGTATTAATCGGGGTTAGCCTTTCTCAGTACTTGGCAAAGCGTCGTAACGTTAATCCGGATTTGCTGAGCGATTTGTCTATTTGGCTGGTGATTGGAGCAATTCCCGCAGCGCGGCTTTATTACGTTTTGTTTCAGTGGTCAGAATATGCCTCAAGACCAAAAAGCATTATTGCGATATGGGAAGGAGGTATTGCCATTCATGGAGCGATTATTGGTGGCATTTTAGCAGCATTAATCTTCGCCAAGCTCAAGCGGGTTTCTTTTTGGCAACTAGCAGATTTAGTAGCCCCTTCCCTGATTTTAGGACAGGCGATCGGGCGTTGGGGGAATTTCTTTAATTCTGAGGCTTTTGGCGGCCCTACCAACTTACCTTGGAAGTTGTATATCCCACCAGAACGCCGTCCTCCAGAATTGATTAATTTTGAGTACTTTCATCCCACCTTCCTGTACGAATCTCTATGGGATTTGATGGTATTTGCCCTGCTGATAACTTTATTTTTTCGAGGTTTATCTGGCAAGTCACGCTTACGAGTAGGTACGTTGTTTATGGTTTACCTAGCTACATACAGCTTAGGACGACTGTGGATCGAGAGTCTTCGCACTGATAGCTTGATGCTGGGGCCGTTGCGAATAGCACAAGTTGTTAGTCTCACCGGAATTACCTTGGGATTAGCTGGGTTAGCTTGGCTTTATATACGTAAACGCCCCTTGCCTGATGTAGTTTCTCCCTTTCAAGAAAATGGGGAGTAGGAGAAGCTGGCGAACCCGAAGGGTCTTGGGGTTTCCCCAAGTGGAGGAGCCAGCCGCGTGGGCGGGTCTCCCGACTTAAGCGGACTGGCATCAACTGCCGTGGAGATGAGGGGACAAGGAGAATAACAACTAACAAAAAATAAAAAATGCCCCAGAGTGTTCTCTAGGGCTTAACCAGGGTGCATCTACCATTACTCTCTACTAGAGAGAATATGGTTAATCCGGAAAGATACTGAGAAAGTACTAAAAAATTTTTTTGCAAATTTTATGCCTGCTGGTAATTACGTAAATTAGCTAAAAAGTTTGTATGCAAAACAATTTGGATTACATAAAATCCGCAGTGTATATTGTGGGAGCAGGCCCTGGAGATCCAGAATTATTAACCGTCAAGGCGCAGAAACTACTAGCTGTTGCTGATGTGATTTTATTCGCTGATTCTTTGGTACCCGAACAGATTTTGCACCTGTGTCGAGAAGATGCAGAAATGATTGGCACTGCAAATAAGACTTTAGAGGAAATTCTAGCGCTGACGATTGAACGGGTGCGATCGCAACACAAATCTGTTGTTCGTCTCCATTCTGGCGACCCCAGTCTCTACAGTGCAGTTCACGAGCAAATACACCTGCTCGCAGAGGCAAACATTCCTTTTGAAGTCATACCAGGGATTAGCGCCTTTCAAGCCGCCGCTGCCAAACTCAAAATAGAACTGACTGTCCCCGGTTTAGTCCAAACCATCATCTTGACGCGTATCAGTGGACGTACAGAAGTCCCCGCCAAAGAAGAATTAGCCACTCTGGCTGCACATCAAGCTAGTCTCTGCCTTTATTTGAGTGCGCGTCACGTTGAAAATGCCCAAGCTAAACTACTCGAACACTACCCAAGCGAAACCCCAATAGCGATTTGCTATCGCTTAGGATGGCCCGATGAAAAAATCAGGGTCGTTCCTCTTCATAACATGGCAGCCTGTACTCATGAAGAAAAGCTGATTCGCACCACACTTTATTTAATCAGCCCCGCACTCTTACCAGCAACAGGGCGATCGCGTTTATATCATCCCAAACACAACCACCTATTTCGCTCCTCTCATAAGTAAGGGTATTGGGGACTGGGGTATTAGTTATTTCTCCCCCTGCTCTCTTATCCCCCCTCATCTCCTCTGCGGTTCGGGAAACTTAAAAATGTCAATAAAATTTAAAATGCCAATTCGTTACTATGCCATTAATTAAAGTACAAACTTCTGTATCTACTCCTCAAAAAGCTGAAGTTGAGGCAATGCTTTTAAGCCTATCAGGCAAGTTAGCAAAACATTTGGGAAAACCAGAATCCTATGTAATGACGGCTTTTGAACCGGGAATTTCCATGACTTTTGCTGGTACTACAGATCCCATTTGCTACGTTGAATCCAAGCGTGAGTTAAGCTGTTGGAAAAACAAACCATTGGAGATTACAAGTAATAATTCCCTGACTTGAAGCCAGGGTGAGAATCTACATTCACTAGCAAATCGCTATTAAAAAGTGGCATTTTTTAAGTTAGCTCTCTGACCAAAGCATTCCCATTCGCAGCACTCCAAATACCACTAATTACGCCTGTGTAATGCAAAGGCACTTCAAAATAGCCACCTGCTGACAATTTAGCGGTAAAAGCACTTGTAGTAGCTGTTGCGCCAAACTCTATATACAAGTTAGCTGTACTTTCATTCCAGATAGTTGCACCTTGTCGATTAGAATTAGCATCTAGAACAGTAACGCTAGTAATAGAAGCCGGAACAGTTGTAGGTGTTGACGTGCCACTACTGGGTGTAGTAACTGTAACTTGACTAGGGTTATAAAGTCCCATATTTCACTCACTTATTTAAAAGAACATTCAACGTGCGATCGCAGTGGTGTAGTGAATGCGATCGCACAAAGCAAAACCGTCCTCCCTGTATGGGTGAGGACGGTTTAAGGATTTTCGTCACTATTTCCTAATGCCTTAAATAGAAGGCTTTCTAGTTGCTGCATTGCTGCAACTATTTCGTTGCGGCGAACCTCGTTCTCTTTTAAGCAGGTTTCAAGTTTTTCCTTATCAGCATCCACATACCCAAGGTAGGCTTGCTGTAACTCTTTTAGCCTGCTACGGATTCCCCCAGCAGCTGTCTGTCTTCCACTAGAATCCCTTTCTCTAAACGAATTTCCCCCTCGCTATCTGGGTTAAAAACTTGGTGCGGTTCATTCCCATCTGCTCCGCCTTGTCCGTCCTATCGCTGGAGGTATAAATTTAGACGCGAATCAAATCCTTGCCGATTTCGGAAACATAACTATAACCATGATTCGCCAGCACACTCACTGGTGATTTCCTACCATCACTGATGCGATCGTCTGGTTCGTTGGAGGTTATGCCTATGAAATAAACAAGGCAATACTTTGAGGTTTCATAAATAGAAGTTACCCAAGGATAGCTCATCTAAATCAAAAGCGATCGCGTTTATCAAGTGGCGCGATCGCTTGAAATCAATTCAGCTAATTCAACCTTGAATATGTAAAAAATATCACACATCTATGAAAATCGAAACCATCACTTACAAGCGGGTGAAAAACCTGGGCAATTACCAAACAGAAACAATGGAAGCAACCGCCACAGTTGAACAATCAGACCAGCCAGAACAAGTTGCTCTTTCATGGCCTTTGTCCGCACTCAACTTTATCCAGTTGAGCCAATGACCGCAGACCAGGATAAGCCAGTAGGCCCAGACAACAATCCTTTTTAACTAACCCAAAGTTTTGAAATGCGATCGCGTCTGGCGAACGCTTGTACTATGCCGAGGAGCGATCGCTTCATGCACGGTTAGCTGTAGAGCGCTTAGCTCTACAGCAGCAGCGAAGCTGCTAGCTTGCATCCAAAAGGGATGCAAGCCCGTGCGAGGCGCGCTACGCGATCGCAAATGAGTGAAGAAAAAATAATCCATTACGTTCCTGGGCATTGGAACGGACAAGCCTACGTAGAGGCTATTTGCGGCGAAGTAGTCAGTTGCTTTGAAATTTCATCACTGTTTACTAACTGTCCTCATTGCAAAATCAAGTGGCAAACGGCTGTCAAAGCTCAACGATCGTAAATACCTGATGCCAAACCCCACTTTAATCAAGTGGGGTTAAACTTTAGAGTGAAGTGGCAACCTCCTGTGTTGGAGAACTGTCTCATGTTGAGTAGTAGACGCTAGATTTTAAAGCGTCAAGCAGATACCAATTTTGATTTAAACGATCGGTATGAAATTCCAACTGTACCTCGGCTCTTTATTTTCCCAGATCAAAGTACGTCATTGGTGGCTCAGTATCTTCTTGTGGATTGCTTTGGTTGCTCCCGCTCAAGCCTCTGTAATTCTGCGTGTGGCAATTGAAAGGGGAGTTAATCAAGTAAAAGTCGGCAGTTCCACGACTGCGGTTGTTAAGGACAGTACCGGTCGTACTCTCGGACAATTGCCGGGGATGAATGCCTTTTATGCCCAAGCTATTCCTGGCGGAGTTGCTTTGGATAAGTGGCAGTCTGGTTTGTTTTGGATTGAACCGACAGGTAAAGGATTCGTTTATATTGGCGATCGCTGGTTTCGAGGTAGAACTCTGGTTGTCCCCACAGAAAAAGGCTTAACAGCCGTTAACTGGGTTGATGTGCAAGAATATCTCTACAGCGTCATCGGTGGGGAAATGGATGCCCGCTGGCCTCAAGAAGCTTTAAAAGCTCAAGCGATCGCAGCTCGTACTTATGCCCTTTACGAGCGGGAAAAACAGCGCAATAATCCCATTTACGATTTAGGTGATACTCCCGATCGCTGGCAAATATACAAAGGTGTCAGCAGTGAATCTCCTTCCACATATACCGCAGTTGATGGCACAGCAGGGCAGGTACTAACTTATCAAAACAAAATTATTCTCTCAGTCTTCCACGCTTGTTCAGGGGGACACACCGAAAATGTGGAAGATGTTTGGGGAAATAGCTTACCTTACTTGCGTGCCGTTCAGGACTACGATCAAAATATCAGTGAGTGTAATTGGGTGAAAACCTTCTCACCTACGGAAATTAGCGCCAGAATTTCTGGTGTGGGCAATGTCAAGGAGATGATTCCAGAGAGTTATTCTCCTTTCCGCAGTGTTAAAGTCTTAAAAATTGTTGGTGACAAAGGTACAAAGGTGCTACAAGGCGAGGAAGTGCGGACTGCGCTTAAACTTAAAAGCACCCGTTTTAGCGTTTCTAAGGGAGCGAATGGCGGTTTTGTACTGCAAGGACTTGGCTTTGGCCACGCTTTAGGCATGAGTCAGTGGGGTGCATACAATCTAGCTCGCCAAGGAGCAAACCACCTACAAATTTTAGGGCATTATTACCAAGGTGTAGCTCTAACACCAATTAAGGCGAAGTAATTGGGGACTGGGGACTAGGGACTGGGTAATGGGTAATGAGGAAGAAAAATATAATTTACCAATTACCAATCCCCAATCCCTAGGGACTTCCAAATAAAAAAATAATCAATCGCTTGGGTGAGCAGGGGGAGCAGGGGAGGCAGGGGGAGAAGAAATTGGATACTGGTATTGGATGCAGGAATTGAGTAATTTAATTATTGGATGTCCCCTACTCCCCACTCCCTTGCTGGAGACGCTTTTGCCATTCAGCGTCAATTTGTGCAGAACGCTCCACTTCTTGTTCGAGTAAGTCGGTTTCGGTGGAGTATACTAAATCTTCTTGCCCGATGACTTTTTCGGTTGCAAACTGACGGGCGTAGTCAATTTTTTGCTGTAAAGCTATATCTGGGTTTGTCAATAGCCTAGCTCGGGAAAGGCGATCGCGGTTGCGTGCAACAATTTTGCGATTGCGCCACTGAATCCAGAAATAACGCACCAGTGGTATGCCTAAAAAACCTATTCCGTAAGCCAACAGTAACCAATAAATCCCTTGTGCAAAAGCTACTAGTCCACCCAATTGGGCGGCAACTGTGCCATCTCTTAACAAACTTCCCAAGACTAATGCACCGACAAAATTGAGTATGCCTAACCCAGCACTTAAGGTAATTTGCCCAGAACTGGCCGCACTAAAACGCCAAAGCGATTCCTCTAGATACACTGACACTGACTGACGATGCTGTTTGGCTGCACGCACTTGCAATTCTGGGAAGTAATATACAATCTGCCCCTCAGAACTTACCGTTGGTTGCCCGTTAAATCGGATGAGAACGGGCAACATATAATCTTCGTACTGTTGTGTATATATCTCACCAATATTATCTAAATACGGAGCGATTTGTTCTGCTGCTACTGCGCCACGGTGACTACGAATTACAGTCGCAATTTCTTGCCAGCGGCGTTCTTCTAAGTTGGCATTAGGATTACCATCGCCAAATAAAAACGAAAATACAGCCTCAAAAAAATTCAGATTGCTTTGTTGATGCCTTTCGCGCCGCCGTTCTTGGTAGTGAGTGTCATAATTTGGGCTAAAGTACCAGAACAAATCTGGGAAAAAGAAAAACCCCCCACCAAAATTGCTGCCTCGATCGTTGCTATCACGGTCTGAGTTGGCAGCAGTGGCGATGATAATGATGGTAATAGTAATTAGGGCGATAGAAGCAATTAAGAAAATTCCAAAGGAAATGCGAATGAGGTAAAACATAATTCCCCAAACCTTTTTCCACCATTCCTGCAATCGTAACTGCAAGTATTTATTACGTAAAATCTCTCTAAAATTGCGCGGAAATTGGTAAACAATATCACCAGTTTCTGCTACTTGTAAATGTCCACCAGCATCAGAAGCTAGAGCTAGTAATCCTTGTCCAGCCTCAGCAACATTTAATCCTGCCTGAGTTGCCACATCACCAATGGTAACGCGGTAGCCCAGTTGTTCCACAGCTTGCATAATGGTGGGATTAGGAGCCATAGCTCTCCCCTCCTATTGAAATTCACTTTCTCTCTTAAGTATAAAGTTTTATTTTGAGTACCTTGTCAGGATACCAATCGCAAGCGCTCGAGAAGGATGCAAATTGCCGCAATGCTAGATTTTTGCATCTCAGTGTTGCGTTGTACCCATGACTCAACTCGATGGCAACTACTCCAATTGCTCTACATCATTGCGGTTGGATCTATCCTTAGCATCAGGTTTGTCTTGTTTGCGATCGTCCAGCCTACTTCGATTTTAAGCTTGATGCTTGCCAATATCTAGAAACAGCAACATTGTCCTTTAGCGATGGTCACAGCTTGCAATACAATAATGACGCTTTTGGCTACCCTCAGTGGTGGAGTTCAGATTTAATTGATTTCACGCGGGCAAAAAACAGATGGCAGCTTGCCAGAGACGATTAGATTAGTTGGATGAGAATTAAGCTGCTATTTGCCACTATCTTCATGTTAAAATTATCTACCTTGGCTTGGTTAACCAGCAACTTTTCTGTCCTAGCATATGGCTCAGTATACTCTCGCTCAAAGCCCAGAAATTATCCTCACTGTTCCTGGCAAAGATTCAGCTAAAGCCCGTGAAAAAGCGATGGATCAGTTGGTGGAACTGATGGATGCGGGTAAGCTATCCACAGAATTAGAAGAGGGATTTGGCCCTCAACAATTAATTGAGGTGAAAGAACCAACTACTGATTCTACTAGCGGTGAGGACGCTATTACACAAGCTGTCCAGGTTCTTAACAACCTAGCTACACTCAAGCTTAAAGTTCAGGAATCTCGCACAGAAGCCTTAGAAATTCGCAAGGCTGTTGATGTTCTCTTTTCAGATAAATCGGTAACTGAAGAGGAAATTACACGCCTCAAGGAAGGTTTTAAAGTTCTCAAAAATTTTGCCCAAGCTAATGTGCGTTATCAAGAAGCGCGAGCTAGGGCAGAGCAAGCTAGGCAAGTTTTAGACGAGGCTTTAAAATCGCCTGAAAAGTAACTTGTTATTGCTATTGAGTAATACAAGAGTCAAAAGTCAAAAGAAAAAACTTTTGACTTTTGACTTTATTAATTACCCAATCTAAGGTCTTCTAGTTTTTCTCAAAGCATAAGAAGCTGAGGAATTATTTTCATTTACTACTTCTACACTGACACTCTCAGCACTCCCGCTCTGTTTGTAATATTGCTGATAGTAGTTATGAGAAACATGTGTAGCGTCTTTGGACTTGTTGGCTATCATGCCTAAGAAGGGAGTGCCTGATATTTTAATCTCTTCTAAGACTTGCTGTAGTGCAGTGCGTTTTAGCTTGCCTAAACCAGCTACTAGCACAATGCCATTGGTATTATTAGCTAGAAGGTAGGCATCTGCAAATCCTAACAGAGGTGGAGTGTCATAAATCACTAAATCGAAACTTGCTTGTAGGTCATTCATCAAATCTTGCATTTTATGAGATGCAAGTAACCTAATTGAGTCTGGTGGAGTTGGTCCGGCAGTCATGACAAACAAATTTTCCTCAAGGGGCGATCGCTCTATCACGTTGTGCCAGTCTAGATCTTGTGAAATTACATCTGTCAATCCTTGAATGTTCATCAGTCCTACTCGATTGTGTAGGCTAGGACAACGTAGATTAGCATCCACTAGTAATACTCTTTGACCCATGGCAGCGGCTGCTTGCGCTAGCTGTATAGCAATGGTAGACTTACCGTCTCCCTGTCCCGCTGAGCTAATCACGAGAGAACGAATTGCCGTATCTGAACCCAAAAGCAGAATATTGGTGTACAGAGAGCGAAAAACTTCAAAAAAGGAAGCGCGAAGTGGTTGTTGTACACTTCTTGATAAATTTGCTCCTGCTCCTTCAAGTTCTTTTCTTAAAGGAACTATCCCTAATAATGGCAGTCTAGTATTTTCTTTAAGTTCTTGAGCAGAGTAGAATATGTCGCTGAGTTTATCTACAACTAAAGCTGCTCCGACACCTAACAGTAAACCTAAAAGACCTCCTAAGGCTAAGTTTCTCTTAGCACTGTCTGAAACAGCACTAGGTTCATTTACTTGAGTTAGTTTGGGATCGAGTAACGACCAAGGTTGTAGCTTTTGAGATTTCTCAATTTGCAACGCTTGTTGTTTAGCTGTAAATTGCGTGAGTCCATTGTTGGCAATTTGTAATTCCCGTTGAATGTTATCGTGATTACGGCTAATAGTTGCCAAGGCTCTCACACTATTGTTGAGATTTTTTATTTTCTCATCGAGGGCGCGATCGCGTGCTATCAGGGAACGGATGCGGCTTTGAAAATCTCTTTGAACTCGCATCTCTTCTTGTGCAAGCAAGGGAAGTAAATAAGCTTTCCTTTGCCTTAATGTCTCCATTGCTGGATTATCATCCGTGAACACAGCTGACTGTCTTGTAATTTCAATGTCTGCTGCTTGAATTTGATCGAGTATCCTTTGATATCTAGCATTTTCACTCAGCACAGAATTACCAGCCCTTTCACCTGGCTGTTGCACTAATTCCCTTCGCAAATCTTCATATCTGGCTACTAATTCTTCTATTTCCACCCGATTAGCTATTTGCTCTTTTTGAAAACTAGCAATTTGACCAGCTAATTCATTAGCTTTCTGTGTCGGGTCAATTAAGCTATTTTCCCATCTCAAGTTTCGCAATTGGTTTTGCCAGTATTTAACTCGCTCTTCCAATGGTTTTCTTTGTTCTATAACAAATTTAATAGCCTGATCCACGTCTGACTGACGCTCCTCGAGACTATACTTCAGATAAGCATCAGCTAGTAAACTTGAAACATCAATAACTTTTTGTTGGTCTTCATCAGTATATTGGACTTGTAAAATCTGTCCGTTCTTGACCGCAGGTTGAATAACTAAGCTACTAAGAAGTGATTTATAAGTCAGGTCTGGGTATTTAGGTTGCAGCTTTTCAATAATAGGATCGAGAACTCGATGACTTTGCAAAACTAGAATCGTTGTATTGCTTAACTTTCCTGCTGCTTCTTCGCCACCTAAAGCTTGAGGAACATCTTGTATAACTTTGCTCTCACCTGTTACTGGTCTAGTTAAAATGTCAAACGTCCCCAGATATACTGGTGGATCTGTTTCTGCCTTCAACACTGCCGCCGTTGCTAATAAGCCTGTTATACCAAGAATTAGCAGGATTCGGCGACGCAGAACCGCTCCTATTTGGCCCAGATTCAATCCACCCTCATCACTGTCATTTAATTGAGCAGCGTTAGCTTCTGACAACAGGTGAGGATATTTCTCTAACTTTTGCATAGTATTTTGTAAATTAAACTACCAAAACTTTTTACACAAGTGGGTCCTTCGATTTGATGTTGGCGTAGGTAGTTGGACTTTCCGCAAATTACCTTGGATCGCTAGTGTACTCAAACAAACTAGTAAATTAATTGGTTAATTATATAGCCCAAGTACCCTTAATGTTATGGGTGTTGTTAAAAACCAGGCTAATGTACTCATAATTCTGACTACAGTCTTTAAAATACAGGCTTAATCAGAGCAGCGCAATATAACTACAGTAACATTGCCTAGGATAAATTTATTTATGAGTTCATCTGACCTTGAATCAAAGTCATACATAATTTTTACCAGCCAATAGTAAGCCTGAGTTACAACTAACATTATTTTCCAGCTTGCTGCTTGACTGTTTTAATTTTGTGGCTAAAGACTAAAGATAATAAGTTGGGGTAAAGTTACCCATCTCAACTGAAGCTTTTGTGATGGGTGATTGACGGGAAACACCTAAAAAAACTGTCTGACTCAATAATCCTAGAGTAGATGATAAATGTAGTTTCTCTGTGTACTGGGGCGCTAGGATTCGAACCTAGGAATGGCGGGACCAAAACCCGCTGCCTTACCACTTGGCTACGCCCCAAAGCCATGCCTTCATTAATATAACAGCCTATCCTAGGACAGTGTCAAGTACTTGAAGAGGAAATTCAGAAAAAACACTGTAGTGAATGAATTTAGTCAGCAAGGTAAACTTTCATTCGTTCTGGTGAGGCAACTTCAGTATTAGGGAGCCACTGCGTTGGGGAGGCAGTCCGGTCTTGGTGGTTTCCCCAAAGAGGAACAGCCGAAAGGTTTCCTCGGCATAAAGCGACTGCCATCGGCTTTGCAACTTGTTTGCTGAAAGCATTCACGTTTCCCTGCTTTTAAGCAAGCTAGGCGCAGCAGCGACCGTAGGAGAAGGGTAGCAACTGGCGTAGTTTCCCCCATGAGTGACTGCCGAACTCCGAAGGGGTCTATGCAATTCATTGTAGCTGCTTAATAACTGCGTAAATTCAACTTAACTTTACAAAAATTTGACATTTCTGTGTTTTTTTGATGAATCTGTCTTTAAAAAAGAATACACGTATGTAGAATAACATTTGGATACAGTGAGTAAATTTCCTAGCTTATCCAACATTTTGGATACAAGACTATGCGAATAAGTGCTTCTGCCAAATCACGCTGGTTTATAAAGTTAACACTTTTTATACAAAATTTTCGGGTATATCAGCAGAAAAAATTATTAAAGAGCTATATAGTGTAACTCTTTATGCTGAAAAAGTCTGCTATTACTGAGACGGGTGTCGTCTGATTAAGTACGTTGCTGATTTTGAATACTACTTTAGCAAGATGGTCTAAATAAGGCTTGTGTATAAAAAAACTGTTTTATCTACCAGATGTGAATGTAACAAGCAATACATGAGACGCATGAGCTATGCAAAATCTTAGATAGGTAATCAGAGGAAATTGAGAAAAGATGAAATTTACAGAATTAGAAACCTACATCTCAGACTCTTCAGTAGTAGTAGCAGATAAAGAGCAAATCTTTTCAGATATTGGCGGTGAAGCGGTCATTCTGCATCTCAAGACTGGAATTTATCATGGACTCAATGAGATAGGAGCAAGGATTTGGACTTTAATTCAAGAACCAAAAGCTGTAAAAGATATTAAGTATATTCTTTTAGAAGAATATGAAGTTGAAACTGAACGTTGCGATCGCGACCTCATCGCTTTGCTGAATGACCTGCTAGCTGCTGGACTCATTGAGGTTAAAAATGAGACGAATGCGTAATTTCCTGCGTTTGAGTGCAGGCGATCGCTATTTTTTAATCAAGACCTTGATTTTACTGGCAGCAATTAGGCTAGGGTTGTGGTTACTACGGTTTAGCACCTTATTGAAAATCTTAAATAGAATTAACCAACAAGGGCAGATTTCCCATAGAGTCTCCATAAGCAAGATTGTTTGGGCTGTCAACGCAGCGACCCGTTACGTACCTGGTGCGAAATGTCTGGCGCGTGCCTTGGCTACTCAAGTACTGATGAATCGCCACGGCTACTCTCCTGAACTCCGCATTGGTGTTACAAAAGGAGAAACAGGAAAACTGGAAGCTCATGCTTGGATTGAGTACCAAGGATGGGTTGTGATTGGCAATCTTCAAGACCTTTCGCGCTATATGCCACTGCCATCCTTGGAGGGCGTGAAATTATGAGTGGCATTATGGGTGTTCAGAATCTTAATAGTCAGCCTGTAAGTTATCAAGACTTAGAAAAAATGGTCGATATACTTGCACACCGAGGCCCTGATGGTGCAGATATCTGGGTTGAGGAGTCTGTTGGTTTTGGACATCGAATGCTATGGACAACTTCTGAATCATTAATAGAGAAACTACCTTTTGTTAATCAAGCAGGGAATCTTGCGATAACAGCAGATGCTCGCATTGATAATCGAGAGGAACTGATACCCTTATTGAAACTGCCAGAACGCCCAATCGAAAAGATTACAGATAGCGAGTTTATATTAGCTGCTTATGAAAAGTGGGGCGAGTTTTGCCCAGAACATCTTTTAGGTGACTTTGCTTTTGCTATTTGGGATAAACGCCAGCAATCTCTTTTTTGTGCAAGAGATCATTTTGGAGTCAAGCCTTTTTATTACTATTACCTGCCAAGTCAAGTCTTTGCATTCGCTTCAGAGATTAAAGCACTGTTATGTTTACCACAAGTACCGCGCCGACTGAACGAGGTAAGAATAGCTGATTACTTAGCATTGATGATGGAAGACAAAACCATCACTACTTACCAAGACATTTTAAGGCTTCCTCCCGCTCACAGTATGGTTGTTAACCAATCGGGGCTAAATATATGGTCGTATTGGACGCTGGAGCAGCGGGAATTACGGTTAGAATCAAATGAGGCCTATGCAGCAGAATTTCGGAAGATATTTACAGAAGCAGTACGTTGTCGTTTGCGTAGTGCCTTTGCGATCGCAACTCACTTAAGCGGTGGATTAGACTCTTCTGCCATTACCTGTGTAGCACGGAATTTACTTGCTCGAGAAGGAAAAACTCCGCTACATACCATTTCAAGTATTTTTGACAAAATTTCTGAATGTGACGAGCGTCCCTTCATCAATGCGGTACTCGAACAGGGAGGATTAATTCCCCACTACGTTCACGGCGATCGGTTTGGCCCGCTATCTAACTTGGATAGTATTTTCCAGTATGAAGATGAAGCTTTGTTAGGCCCAAGTCATTTTTATCCTTGGACGATCAATGACGCTGCAAAGGAATTGGGACTGCGGATTTCTCTAGATGGTTTTGATGGAGATACCACCGTCAGTCATGGTACAACTAGACTCACAGAACTTGCACGCGCAGGAAAGTGGAAAACTTTTGCACAAGAAGTCAAAGCTCTATCACCACATCATAACGTTTCACACACTGCTGTGTTGCGAAATTATGGGCTGCCACAGCTGCGGGATTTAGCAAAACAGTTCCGGTGGATAGCATTTGCTCAAGGAGTGCAGAAAATCCATCAATATTTTGGTATTTCCCGCAAACTATTGATTATCCATCACGGAATTAAACCCCTGGTAGAGCAAGTCTTGCAGCTTTGGCGCAAACAAGAAAATTCCCCAAAATCCTTGATTTCGCAAATTCCTTTAGTTAAGCGTCAATTTGCCGAACGAATTCACTTAGAGGAGCGGATTCAGACACTAGATAACTCCACCGAATCACCTCTCACCCTTAGAGAAGAACATTGGCGTAGTCTCACACAGGGGATACTGGTTTACACCCTAGAGCAGATGGATCAATATGCAGCGATGTTTTCCTTAGAAGCTCGTCATCCGTTTATGGACAAGCGACTAATTGAATTTTGTCTAGCGTTACCTTCTGAACAGAAGTTGTACCAAGGATGGGGTCGCATGGTGATGCGTCGTGCCTTAGACGGTATCCTGCCGGAAACAATTCAATGGCGTGGAGGAAAAACAAATTTAACACCGAATTTTCTGCATGGTCTAGTGCATCGCGATCGCCAACTTCTTGATGAAGTGATGTGCAACAAACTAGAAAGTATTGAAAAGTATATAAATGTAGATTTCTTACGAACAGCTTATCAGCGACTGATATCAGCCGATGACAAAGCTAGCAATGATGACAGTACGGTAGTTTGGCAGGCTGTCACTTTGGCTTTGTGGCTTGACCACAAGCAAGTGATGCTGTAAGTCCAATTCTTGGCAGGTTGTGGCTTTATTTGCACGCTGTAAGTCCAAGTATTAAGGGTTATTACCCTGAATTACAAATCAAACTCAAAAAGAGGAGATCGATCGTGAAAAAACAGTACAGTACACCCACTTTAACAACTCACGGCAACGTTGCGGAGATTACCCAACTGCTTGGCAAATCTGATAAGGATGATTTCTTGTTCTTTCCCGGCAGTTCCTCTCCCGCAACCAACCCCGCTACAAATAACCCAATCACTGGTGATGGTTCTGTAGACCTCTACCAATAAAGGGTATCCACCTGGAAAATTGCAGGAGAAATAGTTCTACTAGTTCTCTGTGCAAAATCTTCGGATTGCATCTGTAAAAACGAATGAAGTAAATTGCCGCAGGGATCTCACCAAAATTTATGGTAAGTCCCCGTGGCATTTCATCTGACAAATATATTTTTGGCAAAATCTGAGTTTTACATATTGATTTTAATTGCCAGACTCTGAAGAAACGTTGACATATAGCTAAATATGAAAGTTTATCAAGCCTACAATTTATGCATTGCCTCTGAACTGCTTTTGCCCGAACTGATTGAGAGCCAGGGTAATCCAGATGTGATTGTACGGTTTGGTAAAGTCGGCGATGTAACTGGGGTGGAATTTGACCGTGGTAGTAATTTTCTAGGAGATTTACCAGGAGTTGGTAAGTTTGTCATACACAAAGGATGTGAAGTGATCGTTGATACCCTGCCTGGAGTGGAAGAAGCTTTACTCCGCAATCTAGTGCTGGGACCCATACTATGTGTATTACTGCGGCAGCGAGGATTGCTGGTTCTTCATGCTAGTTGTGTTGACATCAACAACAAAGCAGTCGCATTTATGGGTGGTTCCGGATGGGGTAAGTCAACTTTAGCAGCAGCATTCCACACTCAGGGCTATGATACTTTAACTGATGATGTCATGCCTGTAGAAATAGCCGCAGGTTGCCCAACAGTTTTTCCTGCCTATCCTCAGTTCAAGCTTTGGCCGGAAGCAGTAGCTTCTCTAGGACACAATAGCGAAAGTTTGTCTCCGGTTTCCCAAAACTCATTCAAGCTAGCCTACAAATTTCCTCGTAGTGGTTTCCAACAGAATCCTCTACCGCTACATCGGATTTATGTATTGTCCAAGGGAACAAATCACGAAATTACTAGTTTACAACCACAGGATGCCTTCATCGAACTAGTACGTCACACCCGTGCCATGATGGCAGTAACAGAGACAGAATTTGTTGCTTCCCATCTGCGTCTTTGTACTGAGCTTGTGAAAAACGTTAGCTTTCGTCGCTTCACTCGCAAACCTGCTTTAGCAGACTTACCCGAACTGGTGAAGCTCGTTGAACATGACTTGGCAGACAGCGCCGATACCTTCACCACTGTCTCTAGTTCTTTGTAATTTGCTTCGACAATTTATAGGGTTTTGATATTTTGATTAGCAAACTTCGCAGTGCAAACACTATATTTTCCCATTTGGTCAAAACTCTCAGCTTGGTGTGGAGTGCGTCTAGGTATTGGACATTAGTCTGGATGGTTTTGCTGTTTGTCCAAGGATTGCTCCCCGCAGTTTCCATTTCTCTAACTCCATGGGCGGTGAATGCTTTAGTGCAAGTTACTGGTTCTGGTATCTCTGCGGTCAGTATTCAAAAAATTCTTTTACCAGTAGGGTTGATGGCGGGGATTATGCTCGTGGGAGAGTTTTTGAATAGTGCCGCGGAATGGATTCGGACAGCTCAATCAGAATTGGTCAGCGACCATATCACTAATTTGATTCAAAAACAGTCTGTTGCTGTCGATTATGGATTTTATGAATACTCTGAGTATAACGACAAACTAAATAGAGCCAGGGAGGGGGCTAGTGGGCGATCGCTTGCTTTACTAGAAAGTACTGGAGGGCTATTGCAAAATAGCGTTACTTTGTTGGCCATGGCTGCGGTTTTGCTTCCTTACGGTCTATGGCTGCCCACAATTCTGGTCATCAGCGCCTTCCCTGCATTTTATGTGCTAATTTACCTAAATAAAGTTCAGTATCAATGGTCACAAAGAACCACAACCGATCGCAGATGGCTGACGTACTACGACTATCTGCTAACAAACAGTGCGATGGCAGCAGAAGTCAGATTGTTTGACTCTGCTGATTACTTTCAATCATCTTATAGAAATCTGCGTCGTCGGCTCAGACAAGAACAGCTAAAGCTACTGCGAGATCAAACTATAGGTCGCTTCGTTGCTGCAATAATTGCATTAACTATTTCTGGTATTGCTTTGGCTTGGATGGGACGACAAGTATTACTAGGGATTTTGACTTTAGGAGATTTAGCCCTATTTTTCCAAGCATTCCGTCAGGGGCAGGGAATTGTCAAGGATATTTTAGGGAATCTGGGGCAAATTTATCGCAATAGCTTATTTATTGCTAATTTGTTTGATTTTTTAAAGATCCAGCCCAAAATTGTAGACCCACCCAACCCAGTACCAGTGCCTGCAACACCTAAACAGGGAATTCGTTTTCGGCAGATAAACTTTTGCTACCCTGGGACTGAGGAAGCAGTACTAGAGAATTTTAATCTGACAATCCCATCTGGTAAAATTGTGGCGATCGTTGGTGATAATGGTGCTGGAAAAAGCACGCTAATTAAGCTTTTATGCCGTTTTTACGATCCTAATTCGGGAAGTATTGAACTAGATGGGGTAGATCTGCGTGACTTTTCTGTGAAAGAACTCCGCCGATTAATTACCGTTTTGTTTCAATCTCCAACCTCCTACTACACAACGGCTGGTGAAAATATTGCCTTGGGTGATGTGTCAGCAGCATCAAATCAGGCAGAAATTGAAGCAGCGGCTCAAGCATCAGGTATCCATGAGAAGATTTTACGCTTGCCCTTAGGATATAACACGATGTTAGGTAAGTTGTTTCCAGATGGAACTGATTTGAGTGGCGGACAATGGCAGCGTCTGGCCCTAGCACGGGCATTTTTTCGACGTGCCCAAATCATTATCTTGGATGAACCAACTAGTGCTATGGATCCTTGGGCTGAACACGATTGGCTGGAGAGATTCCGTAGTTTAGCAAGCGATCGCACTGCGATCGTGATTACTCATCGCTTCACCCTGGCGATGCAGGCGGATATTATTCACGTTATGCGTGCTGGCTGCATTGTGGAATCTGGTAGCCATAACGAATTGTTGAATTTAAACGGTCTTTATGCACAGTCTTGGCGAGATCAAATGGAAGCTGGTTCGTCAACCAAAATTGAAAACAGCCTAATTTAGCAATTTACTCTATCAAATAATTATTTTTTCTAAATCAACTCATTTTATTAAAAATATGCGATCGGTTGTACAAAATCATCAAAAAAGTAAGTATTATCTATGAATAAAGTATTATTAGAAAAAGCAATACGGCAGCAAAATACAAATATTCGTCCTGAAATTAAGTTATTACTTTGTTGTACGCGCACTTTTATAGATGAGGAAAATAGTAAGAAAATCAAAATACTTCTAAAAGAAGATATTGATTGGAAATATCTACTAGAAATTGCCTATTGGCATCGAGTATTACCACTACTATTTTTAACTCTCAACAATACTTGTTCGCAATTTGTGCCAACAGATGTGCTTATTTATTTGCAGCGCTATTATTTTGCTAATGCTCAACGCAGTCTTTTCAAGTCAAGTAAACTGGTCAAAATTCTAAATATTTTTGAAGAGAATGCAATTCCTGTAATTCCTTTTAAAGGTCCCGTATTAGCTGCTACAACTTACGGAGATATAGCGCGTCGAACTTTCGGCGATTTGGATCTTCTAGTTCATAGAAAAGATTTTCTCAAGACCAAAGAAATTTTGATGGCTCAAGGATTTGAACCATATGCCGATAGTAGTGAAAAAGAAGCAGCTTATTTGAAATCTCTCACCGTTCAAGAACAAAATGCATATCTGCGTTCTCATTGGGAACTACATCTAAACGATTCCAAAGAGCAGATTACTTTAGACGTTCACCAAGGCATCTTATCAAAGCAATTTTCAGCTACATATAATACAGAATGGATCTGGAAAGATACAAAAGTTATTGCTTTTGCAGATAAGCAGATACTTAGCTTTTCAGCAGAGAATCTGATTATAATTCTCTGTTCGCAAGGCGGTAAAGATTGTTGGCGATCGCTGAATCGGATTTGCGATCTAAGCGAAGCAATTCGTACCTATCCTCAGGTAAATTGGGAAAAGCTTTGGCAGCGTACTACCAAGCTAAGAATGAGACGAATGCTGTTACTTGGCCTTTCACTAGCTCATGAACTTTTGGATGCAGAGGTTCCCGAAACAATCATACAAAAAATAGCAGATGAGCCAGTAGTTAAATCCCTTTATTCTCAGATTATTATGCAATTTTATTATCCAACCGCAGATTCTTTACCAAATAGCCAGTTGAAAATTGCATTGTTTCATTTAAAGTTAATAGAACATCCTTGGGACAAAACTTACTATTGTTATGAACATATAGTTGTCCCAACAATTGCAGACCGCAGTTTTGTACATTTACCTAAATTTTTATCATTTTTATACTATTTAATAAGACCAATTCGTTTAATGACAGATCATATCATAAAGTAGTAAAATTAGCTAATTAAGATATATAAACTTAATAATATTTCGTATTGTACATTTCTTTATTTCTGGACACAATCAACTATAACTTATTTCTGAATTTGAACTTTGCTTTATCAATTACTTCTTGATAAATTTTCATCAACTGGTTGTAATTAGCTTCTGAAGTGTACTGAGATTCGTAGGTGGAACGACAATTTTTACCAGTAGCAGCCATCACTTCTGGGTGCTTTATCGCCCAGTTAATTTTAGCAGCTAAATCCTGAGAATTTCCAGCCTCAAAGTGCAAACCATTTACCCCATCTTCTACTATCTCTGCCATACTTCCTAATTTTGGAGCTAGTACAGGGAGACTGCAAGCAAAAGCTTCTACAATAGTTAAAGGAAAGCCCTCATACCAAATAGAAGGTATCACTAAAAAGTTTGCATTATGCATTAGTCTCAAAACTTTTGATTTATCCTGAAATCCTAAAAATTCAATCAAATTTTCATAGCCTGCATTTTGGGCTTTTGCCTGTAATACTTGACGTAAGGGTCCGTCACCAACAATTTTTAGTGGTATGGATAAGTTGTTCTGAATGTAGGCATCAATCAGAACTGAAACTCCTTTTTCTTCTGAAAGTCTTCCAACAAAAAGTATGTAGTTACCTTTACCACACTGACTATCTTTGTGTGGAAAGTCGGCATGAAAAACAAAATTTGGTTTAATATAGATTTTTTCTGTCGGTAGTCCAGCTTGAACCATTTTTTCTTTTTGAAAATGGGTAAAAACAATATAAGCATCTACTCGCTTGTGCCAAGTACCTCGCAGTCTATGCCAGGTACTCATTGTTGCTACAACTGAACTTTGGAGATGGGAGTTGCGGTAGCAAGCATGAACAACACTAGACCAAGGTATCAGTTTACCAATGCAATCTTCACAAGTCTTGCCATCTCGAAACGGCATTGCTTTAGGACAAGCAAGTCGATAGTTGTGAAGAGTTTGGACAACAGGTACTCCCGCACTATAACAAGCATCGTACACAGCAGGAGAAAGTAGCGGAAAAAAATTATGCACATGCACTATTTCCGGACAAAATCGACTGATTTCTGCTTCGACCCGGTTTTTAGCTGCAAAAGAATAGATAGCTCCTCCTGCTGCTACAAATGTATCCCAAACACTGATTATACTGTGATTATTTTCTTCTAATAAAATCACTTCATGGCCATTCGCCTCTAACAATCTTTTTTCTGCCTGAACTACCCTATCTTCACCACCAGCAAATCGGTAGCGATTATGTAAAATTAACAGCTTCATGCTTGTTTCTCTAAGCTGGATTTTGATAAATAGTCTATTAATTAAGCTAGAAGGGTAGAAACTGGTAAAGTTTGGGTTTGTCAAGTCAGGTATCTATCGCTGAGTACAAACTTCTTTATATAATTCAGATAAGAAAAAACCTTGAATTTCCCAACTAAAAAACTCTTTTACCCGTTGTTGACCAGCATGACCCATACGCAACCTCAATTCTGGGTCTGAAGCCAAACACCTCATCGCTTTAGCAATATCTTGTACTGCTTGCTCAGGTGTACGCGCCTGGATTTTGAAGCCAGTTTCTGATGTCACCTGAATAGCTGGTCCACCTAAATCTAAACAAATCACTGGCTGCCCTAGAGCCATTGCTTCTAAACATACAAACCCCCCTGATTCGTGCAAGCTAGGATGAACTAGTATATGGCAGTGTCCTATCTTACTCCAGGTATGGTCACGCGACAAACTACCCCAAAATTTCACTTGCTCAGTAATACCTAGTTCTTGAGTGATGATTTGTAGTTGTTGTTCCTCAGATCCTTCGCCCACAATCCAATACTCACAATCGGGTAGATTTGCTTTGGCAAATGCAGCTAATCCTAGATGAAATCCTTTCCAGTGCAGAAGCCTACCTACGCTAATGAACCTTATAGGAGAATGAAGGGGCATTGTGTAATTTGCAAGTTTGACTAATTCCTCCTGAGAGATACCCAACTGAGAACGTATTTGAACATTTGTTGCACCGATGTGATGCAACCTTTGAGCTGTATCATCAGTTGTAGCCCAAGCTAGGATGCTACGTCGCGCAGTCAGACGTACAAAAGGGTCTTGTTCCCCAAGCCAGCGAGCCAAATTTCTCAACAATTCGTAGATTCTGCTATGAAGACTGAAATCTTTGTAAAAAGCTTTGGGAGTTGATTCTCCACCACCTACAGGACCCCAGATAAATGGAATCGGTAACAGTGAAAGAAAACTTGGTGACGAATACTTAACGTACGTTACATGATGTACTATGTCAAAGTGAATTTCCTGGTAGAGTAAGTAACTGACAAAATAAGCTTTAATTTGCCAGATGTAGTAGTGAAACTGAACCCACTTTTGCGTTTGCTTCCCTTTCAGGCTCCAATCTATTACCCAGCCAAAGGGATCGAGGTAAACAAAGTTTAGGTTAGGCAATGGATTGCTTTCTAATTCAGTTTCAATACCTAGTCGGTGGCAGTTTGAGGTCAATACCCAGACATGGTGATATTTGCTGACTTCTCGGACGACATTCCAGCCTACCTCTGGCTCAGAACCTTGACCTGGTTCGCAGGCATATGCAGAAATCAGAATTTTCATAAAAAATATACTTCTATAATGAGATTTTTTATCCCTTTACCACTTTTTATTGTTAATTTGGCTACTTGAGAAAATAACTATAATATTAAACATATAAAAACAACATAACCCAGAATTTCTTAACTAAAAATACTTAATAAAACAACACCGTAAATGTTATTATCGTTGGCGTAAAAATTTATGTTTCAGCTATCCCTTTGGTACTGAAAATCTTGTTTATAAGGATTATTAGCAATGGTATTTGCAGCGTTACTAAAAACAAATAGTATTATAGCGACTATCTGCTGTGGGAAAATCCGAACTTAAGATTTGTAATTTTCTAGCCTTTTTTCTTGCCATCGCAGACCAACCATGATGGCTATATAGAGCATAAAACCTGGTTCTTCTAGTTGAGTAGACATAAAACCGAAGATTAATACATTGAGCAGCAAAAACTGAGCGAAATCGTCACCCCATAGTCTACTCCAGACTAAATATCCGAGATACAAGTATGCTCCTAAGCCCACAAATCCTAAGTCACCCCATATACCAGCCCAGCCCCAAAAAGGAGAGAAAACAGTACTGATAGAAGATGTACCGTTACCCCCTGCAAGTAATGCAAATTTATCCCAAACAGCCGATCCAATAGGACTATATGTAGCTCCCAGAGGGGTGAACAAAGAATCATACTTACTAAGCATTCCTTGTCCCAAGCGTCCAACAGTATGACCAGGTCCCAGTCCGAACAACCAATTTAAGGATGACTGATAGTATGAAGGGATCATACTCAGTGGTAGAAGTTTAATTTGCGTTGTATCATTACTAGGATTTAAGACTTCTGGGCTTAGGTAAGTTTTGAAAGCACGAAAGGCTTCTAAATTTTCCGCCCCCCAAATAATCATGCTTACGAGTAAAACTATACCTATTACCGACATTAGTACCTTTCTAATATTCTTAATTTTAATCAGTGACAAAATAGACCAAGCTATGAGAAATACTAAAATTACCTGCTTCGTATCGCTAAATATCACTTGCCATAACGAAGCAAGTAGCACCATTACTCGTTGCCAAAGAGGAACATCATTGGCTTTTTGAAAGTAATACGCACTAAAAAACATTGAAATACCACCGGCTAAAGTATTACCACCTCCAGATATAAAGAAAACTCCTTGAACTAGATCTGCGCCACTCAAGCCAGTCCTTAAATACTGACGAAAATAAGGCACTATAATATATTGCTGGAGATAAGATAAAAAGATATTAATAAAGCCAAAACGGATTAACCAAGTTTCTAGTCGTTCCCACCTTTTTATGGACATGGGAATACTAATTACTGCCACCAATAGTAGAAAAGGTTCGCCAAGAAGTAAGAAATCAAGAACTACATTAATCAACCCTGCTTTATTCACTAGAGCGCTAACCAACATCACTCCTAATAAGATCGCTAGACCAGATAAAAGAGTCCAGGTAGTTGCTATTTGATAGCGATTTTTTGTTTTGCTATTGAGTAGTACAATTCCAACAGCTAAAGGAACAATGGCAAAGTGCAGAAAATTAATGATTGAGGGAAAACCTACAGTTTCAAGAAGACGGGAAAAAAAAGCACTGGAAAATGCTAGCAGTATTAAGCTTGAGTTTTGGATATATCCTTCTCGTTTTGTACGAGATACTATTTCTGCATTCATGTTTTTCCCTATGTTTTCATTCTCCTAGTCAGGTTATGGAGAATCTACAAGTAGAAGCTCTCTTGTAAATTTCCATTATTCTTCGGTAGTTTTCCTTAGAAGTATACTTATCTTCAAACTCAATTCGTGCTTGATGACGCATCTGGGCAAGTATAGTTGGATTTGCTAAAGCCCATTCCACCTTGGCAGCTAGTTCTTCTGAATTACCAGGTGAAAAATGTAAGCCTGTTCGACCAGAGTCTACCAATTCTGCGATCGCTCCAATATTAGCAGCAATTACGGGAGTACCTTTAGCAAAAGCTTCAACTGCCACGCGACCAAAAGTTTCATACCATTTGGAGGGGAAGATTAAAAACATTGCTTCTCCCATCAAGTGATGTACTTCTGACATAGGTCTACGTCCTAGCCACTCTACTTGGGGTAGTCTTTTTACTGATTCCATCACTCGAGAGCTTAGAGGACCATCCCCAACAATCTTTAGAGGCACTTTGCCGTCCAGATGTTCCCAAGCAGCTAGTAAAGTGTCTAATCCCTTTTCTGTAGAAAGCCTTCCGACGAAAAGCGCATAACCACCTGAACCTGACCCTACACCTGGGTCGGGATTCACAAAGTTAGGTTTGACTACGATTTTCTCTGGTGGCAGACCACCTGCGATAAATTTCTGCCGCGCAAACTCAGTTAGAGAAATGTACACATCTACCATCTCTATCCAAGTACGCATAGCGCGGTGTACAGTTAGCATGGTTGCTACCGCTCCAGTTGCTGGTCGGTTTTCGCGGTAGCAGCCATGCAAGACTCCAGGATAGGGAATGAATTTACCCATGCAATCTTCACAGACTTGCCCATCGCGGAAAAATAAGCCATTAGGACATAGTAAGCGGTAATTTCGCAAGGTTTGGACTACAGGCACGCCTACAGACTTTGCAGCATAGTAAACAGAGGGTGAAATTAAGGGAAAAAAATTCTGTATATGAACTATATCGTAATTTGAGCTATTGAGTTTTTGTTTGACTATGTTGTAAGACTCTTTTGACCAGACGGTTCTAAGTGCCATTGGTACGGCTCCTAGTTCTGCTACCCGATCGTTATGCTCTTGGTATACGTCAACTTCATGACCCATTTCTCGTAACAGTCTTTCTTCTGACTCACGAGATTCGTCCTCGCCACCACGAATTTGATAGTTGTTATGTATACTTAGGATACGCATTGTTTTAGTTACCGCGTCTTTAAGCTAAAACTTTACCACTGCACTTGCGATCGCCGATTATTTCTTCATAGAGCTGCGCTAAAGATTTCGCTTTCATATCCCAGTTAAAAAATTGGGCAACCCGCTTTTCTCCTGCATGACCCATGCTTACCTGCAATTCTGAGTCTTGAGCCAAACAAGCCATAGCTTCAGCTAGGTCACGCACTGCCTGCTCAGGTGTATGTGCCTGGATCTTAAAGCCAGTTTCTTCTGTAACTTGAACGGCTGGACCTCCTAAATCTAAGCAAATCACTGGACAGCCTGCTGCCATTGCTTCTAAACAAACCCATCCTCCAGAATCATGTAAACTGGGGTGAAGCAATATGTGGCACTCTCTGAGTTTACATAAGGTTTCATCTCTTGATAGCCTACCCCAAAATTTCACTCGATTAGCAACACCAAGTTTCTCAGCAAGAATTTGTAGTCGTTCCCGTTCAGGACCATCCCCCAAAATCCAATACTCTGCATCATCAGGTAAATCTGCTTGAGCAAATGCTTGCACCCCTAGGTGAAGCCCCTTCCAATGCAATAATCTTGCCATGCTAATAAACCTAATTGGGGAACTATTAGGAATAGTGCGCCGGGCAAGTTGCAGAATTTCTGCTTCTGATAGACCTGATTCAGAAAAAACTTGGACATTTATTGCGCCCATTTGCCGTAGCCGCTGGGCAGTATCCTCAGTTGTTGCCCGAATCAGAGTACTATTTTTTATAGTTAGGTTTACAAATGGATCGCGTTCGCCTATTCGGTGAGCCACACTTCGTACAATTTCATAAACTTTGCCGCGAAAACTGAAATCTTTCCAGAAAGCTTTTGGGGCAGATTCTCCACCTCCCACAGGTCCCCAGATGAAGGGAATTGGTAAAAGTGGAAGAAAAGTCGCCGACGAATACCTAACATAAGTCACATGATGTGCCACATCGAAACCGATCTCGCTATGTAGCTTGCGGGCAACTAAATAGGCTTTGATCTGCCACAAATAGTAGTGAAGATGTACTCCCCCAAGACCATTTTTCCATAACTGAGACCCAGGCAAGTCTACATACACAAATTCCAGCCCAGGAATTTGGCTATTGGTCAACTCAGCTTCGATGAACGAGCGATTATCCTCGCGAGTAAGAACCCATACTTTATGATATTTACCTAATTGCCGAACTGTATTCCAACCCACTCCAGGCTCAGAACCCATATTTGGTCTACAGGCGTAGGCAGATACTAAAATATTTAAACTTTTCATTTCTTAATGTACTACTATAATCTTTAGGGAATATAAAGCATGAGTAATTTTCGGACTTTACTCCTCAATAGTTGTATCAGATTTTGTGTTTTATCTAGTTTATAAAATCCTCGGACTGAGTAATCAACCTCAATGTTGTGTTGTTTAAACAGATCGCCAACGGCAGGTTCAAACCATTTGCCTTTCACAATTCCCGTAGGATAATATGGAAAAATATCTTTATTTTGGCGCTTGAAGTAATCAGAGTTTTCACAGAAAAAAGAGTCATCGATTTTCCGTGCCCTACGACTACCCCAGCGCTCAAATTCCCATCCTGTCTCATTTGGTTTCAGATAAAATTTTAGTTGGTCTTTAAGCCATAGCCCAGCTTGCAAACCAATACGATAATTGGATCTTTGAGGTATTTTCCAGAGTTGAGGATATTTAGAGGATGGTTCATGGGGATTGTTTGCAAGGGTTGCCTTTAGCCGAATATGGGAATATCCTTCACGCTCCATGATTTGGAGAAAATCATAGATAACATCTGTATTCACATAATTATTTAAAAAGTAGTCTTCTTGTAAGTAAAGAATATATTTTGAATCAATTTTATCAAGACAACGAATTAGGCAGTCACTCCAACTCAGTTTTGTAAATGGCTCATTAGCTCCAACTCCTATTTGAGAACACTGAATATTTAGACCAGGATAAGAGAAAGATTTAGTCTCAGTATTTAGTACTATTGGATGTGGACAATTGGGCCAGTAGATAGAGAAAAGAGTGAAAAAAGCCTGCCAACAATCTTCAAAACTATCTGTACTATTTATAAGAATGGTAAATTGTGGAGAATTTGTCATAGCTAGTTTCTTTAATTGTTCTGATTATCAGGTAAGCAGGAAAGAACACTTATAGGTAATTTATCTTTCCTTCAGCATTGTTTCATAAACAGTAGCAATTTGTTCAGCGGTATTCTCCCAAGTAAAAGGTTTTACTCTAGCTAGACCTGCCTCAATTAATGACTGACGGTAGATGGAGTCTTCCAGAAGACAACACACTGCTTTTACCATTGCCTGAACATCCAACGGCTCAACCAAAATAGCTGCATTGCCAGCTACTTCCGGAAGTGATGTAACATTTGAAGTGATGACTGGTGTTCCACAGGCCATAGCTTCAAGAATCGTCATACCAAACCCCTCGTAAAGTGATGGAGCTATGAGTACATCAGCAGCATTATAAATTTGAACTAGCTTCTCTTTATCTGGCTTGCCCAAATAAGCAACAAAATTTTGGAGATCGTGGGTTTGAATAAAAATTTTTTGCTCAGGTGTAAAGTCAGCACCTGTTTTCCAAAAGTAAACAGGCAATCCCTGCTCCTTAAGGGCTTTCATTACCTTTAAGATAGTAAAAACATTCTTGCGTGGATGATTTGAACCTACATTGAGTAAACATAATGTTTCTGGTGAAACGCCATTTTGCTGACGAAAGGGTTCAACTACCGTTTTTGGAAGGATGCGAAAGATTGACTCAATTGCGTCAGGCACAACTGTGATATTCTCTTTGGCAATCTTCAAATTGTTTATTACATCTTTTGCTGTGTGAGCAGAAACACTGATAATGCGATCGGCTTTCTCCATTCCTCTGATGGCAAATTTCCAAGCTGCCATACTGACAAACGGTAAAGGTGTCCGACTGTAAATGTTTTCCGGTTGAAATAAGTTGATCAAATCATGACAGGTCACTATCTTTGGTTGAGCTTTTCTTTTGAGCCAGCGGGCTAAGTGACCATCACTATGATCGATGATATGGAAGATATCGGCATTCTGTTTTTCTATCATCCGAGGATAACGCCAATAGCGTTCGTAGTACTTCCACAGTCCGAGCAACCAAACACTATTCTTTTTATCAGAAGGGTATGGTGCTGGTGCAAATTCCACAATTTCCCATGTTGGTCGAACAGCCTTCAGTCCACTGACTAAACCATCAGCGTAAACATCCATGCTGAAAGAAACTTGTGGTGTTCTGCGGAGAATTGCAACGCGCATGATTAATTCGTCCTAATAATTAAAGTTAATCCTTGGTAGTTAATTTACGATATATTTCCACATTTTAACTGTTTAAATTGTTTGAAGCAGAGCTATTTAAATTATCCAAAGGTTAATTTAATAGTTTTTTTGCTTTTTTTAACATTAATTCTATTCCACCTCTTATAGAGAAATAGTGTATAATAGTACTAATATTAATTTTTTCATAAATAGAAGTATTTTTTAAATAGTTTTGAATTATTTCATTATTTTCATAATCATTGGTTTTTGCATTTTTATTAAAAAAAATACCAACAGCAAACAACTTGTTAGCAAACTTTTTAAATTGTGGAAACTCTTGTTTGATCCACTTACCCGTTAACAAATATTCTCTAGCTTTTATATGTTGTCTATCTTTTCTTAAAGTTGCTGCATTGTTATCGTGTATACGTTGATGTGCCAAGTTTTCACTTAAAGTAAAACCTTTTCCAAGCGCTACTGCCAGAAACTTGATATAATAATCGCTTGCCGATACCTGTCTAGTTGTAGGCATAGGTAAAATTTTCTCGAGTAGCGATTTCCTAAAAGATAGACCAGACGAAGGTGGAAGAGCAGGAGGGATTTTGCCAATTCTAATCCTTCCTCGAAAATCGCACTGTCGAGATATGTAATTGGGTGTGACGACTATATCTAAAAGCTTACCTTTTTCACTGATTAACTGGATACTGTGGAAACACCAAGCAACTTCTGCAAAAGATTCAAATACCTTTACTACCTCTGCTACTTTTCTAACTAAGAATATATCGTCAGAATCTAGAAAGCATATGATTGTACCTCGACTGGCTAAAAAGCCCTCATTATAACAAGATGGCTGTCCGCCATTTTTCTTTAAAATAGGGATAATTCGGTTCCCATAGCTAGCAATAATTTCTCGAGATTTGTCTTGTGAACCGTCATCTACAACAATAACTTCAATATTTGGATATGTTTGGTTTAGCGCACTATCTATTGCTTGACCAAGAAATTTATCATAATTATAGTTACCTATTACGATGCTAACCAGAGGATTGTTTTCAACCTTATGTATTTGGTTGTTCATAGTAATTAAATTTTATGAATTGTTTAATTTGTTAGCATAAATAAAAGCCATGACCTTCAACTACTCTCTTCTAGAGTAACCACCCAAGTAAAGTCTCATTCTTTCAGTAATGATTATGTATCTTACAAAAAAAATTACTAATATAAATTGCAATTTCTGTTTATTTCCATTTAATTCTGAATTTTGCCAAGCTTCATATGCAGCTTTAAATGGTGGTATTAAAGCATATACTATACTTATACCCAGCTTCAAGAATGAAGTATTTGCCCTCATCATTAAATCGTACTTACCACCTTCAAAACGAGCTGTTCGCTTATAAAGTTGGGAAAATGAGTTTCTGGCAGGATGTTTTACACAAGTATCATCTGCGTAAATCTGTTGATAACCAGCTTTAAAAACTCGTTCTCCCCACTCGCGATCGCCACCAGATTTTAGCTTTTCGTCAAAAATGCCAACATTGTCAATTACATGCTTGAATGTGAAAAGATTTGCAGTTACCCCAAAGTGAGTTTCCTGCACATTAAGTTCCTGATTAAAACGCATTTCAATATTTTCATAAAGCTCTACTGGAGTTAATTTTTCTGGATTTTTAAAGAAAAAGTCTATTTTACCAGCTATTAATCCACAATTAGGTATATTGAGCAGACTTTTAACCCCATTTTCAATCCAATCTGAAGCTGGAATGCAATCTGAATCTGTAAAAGCTAAAATTTCACCTTTAGCCAATGAAATTCCCTTATTGCGGGCTGCGTAGGAACCAGGACAAGCTTCATAAGTAGGCTTGACTTGCGCAAATTCACTAACTACATCCTCGATACTTTCATTAGAAGCATTATCAACTACAATCACTTCATAAAGATTTTTCGGATAGGTCTGCCGCTCCAGTGCCAATAAACAAGTTTTTAAGCGTTCTGCATCATTGAAAACTGGAATAATTACTGATACAAATTTACTTACCTCAGGTGGTTCTGGCATTTTAAGTTCCTCTATCGCAGTATTTGAGTTCATAAAAATATTAAACTTCCTAACAATTAACTAAGCTACTTAAACTAATAACAACTAATATTATTTTTTAATTAAGTAATTTTTGATAAATATTAATTAACTGTTGATTGAGTTTATTAATATTGTAGTATTCTTCTATCTGCTTACGGCCTGCTCGCCCCATTTTCGACCAAAGTTCTGGATGCTCAATCAAATAGCTCAATCTATTGGCCAAAGCATCAATGTCTCTTTCTGGTGCTAAAAAACCAGTAACTGCATCTTGCACAAGTTCTGGTATTCCACTATGTTGCGTACTAACTACAGGAAGACCCATTGCCATAGCTTCCATCAAAACTACAGGAATCCCTTCTTGATCTCCGTCCTGACTAGTCACACTTGGAGCTAGTAAAATATGACTTTTATTGAGTATTTCAACAACTTCATCCTGCTCTTTCCAGCCTAGTAGCTTTACTGTACTTTCAACACCTAATTCTTGAATTATTTCTTGTAGATGAGTGCTTAAAGATCCATCACCGATAATGTTGTACTCTATCCTCTTATTGGCTTTTGCTAACTTAGCAATAGCACGAATACCATACTCTACACCTTTCTTCTCTACTAACCTTGCAATTGTGACTATTCGGATTTGTCCATCGCCGCTTGGGTAACGTGGAGTAAAAGAAAACTTGTTACAATCAACTCCCATTCGGTGGACAATTATTTTCTGCTCATTGCATCCTAAATCGAGCAGTTTCTTTTTCCAATGTTCACTAATGGGAAGAAATAAATCTCCCACTTCAAACAAGTTATTGTAAGGATTTTTAACAAATTTTTCAACATACTTTGTGATATCATAACCATGAAAAGATGTTACTATCTTTCCTTGAGTTAAACCCAGTTTTTTTATTAAAGCTCCTGTTAATCCATTGGGTCCGAAATGGCAGTAAATAATGTCATATGGATTTTTAGATAGAAATGGTATGGCTCTATAAGGTATCATCCATACAGGCAGTGAAAGCTCTTTAGTATAGTTAATTCCATTGATGAGCCAATAAATCAATATGGGGTATTTCAATGAATTCAGCAAAGTTAGTGTCAGACTTCTGAACAATGTAACCAAATGATTTTTGCTTGGCGTTGTGAAATAATAAGTATGCTGCATTAGATTAAATTTTTTGATATCTGAATGGATTATTAATTCATTAGATGGAGCGGCATAAATATCAACTTCGTGTCCATTTTCTATTAATCCGGTAATTTGGTTTAAAATAAAAGTCTGAGATAAAACGGGGAAGTTATTAACTATAAAAGCAATTTTCATTATAAATATCCTATTTTAAGTGGCAGACGATCTCTGTACTTTGATATTTCACCTACTTTTAAGTTGATCTCCAATATCATAAAATGTCAATACGCTGATAAAACTTTCTGATATACATTGATAGTCTGAGCAGCTATTTTTTCCCAACGCAAATTTTGTTCTGCAAAAGTTCTAGCAGCAACACCTTTTTGCACGCATTCCTGAGGATCATTAGCAAGCCTGAGAATCGCTTCTACAAACCCATCAATATCTCCAATAGGCAATAGCTTAGCAAATGAATCTTGTGTATAGTCAGGTATACCACCTACGTCATTAGAAACTATTGGTAAACCACAAGCGATCGCTTCTAGAAGAGCATTGTTTGCAGTACAGTCCAATAGGGGCAGTACTAACATACTGGCTTGACAGTATAAGTCGCGCAGCTGTGCGTCTGAAATACCTGCATACCAGGTAACTTGACTATGCCTGGCAATACGAAAAAAGTGAGGATTTTCTCGTCTATCCGCAGGTACAATCAAATCAAATCTGATCCTCGGTTCCCGAGCCAATACTTCGTCTATAACTTGTGCTAAAGCCTGTAAGTCCCGCAACCAAATGCCAGAAAAAACACAACGAGGGTAATCCCTATCCCTATTTACAGTAGAATTTACCTTATCTGTTTGAGGGCAAAAGAACTCGATATCTACCCCGTGGGGGATGAAATGAACGCGGCCAGGAATGTATTCGTCAAAATACTCAACTTCTTTACTACTAAGAACTATCAATCCATCTAAAGATGAAAGCATTTCAGGGTGATGACGTTGCATTCGCCACAACCCTGCTGGCTGATGTGCTGTTGCTATTAATTTAAAAGAGAACTTTTCCTGCCATTTAGGTAAAATTCCTAATGTTCTCTCCAAATATATGACGTGTGCTAAGTCACACTTAGAAGTCAATATATGCCACAAGGCCTTCAGTTCTACTAAAGTGCTAGATGTATTGTACGTTCCGCTACGCTTTACCTTTGCAACTATGGGTTTTAAAAGATGATGGGCTATTCGAGGTAGGGGTTTGTTTTCCATCCAAACACTCTGGTATGAACCTTGTTGCAACTCAGAAATAAGATTGCATACTTGCTCATACCCACTATGCTGTCCCATCCAGGGAAAGCTTTCTCGAAGCCATAATAGTTTGAAGTCAGCATTAGTCATTGTTGAATTTGTGTAACCTAAGTATTTTGGCTATTTTTATTTATTAACCGTAACTACAATTTCTAAAGAAGTGCCGAGTTATTTAGACACTGGGTTCAGTATATCAGTCAAGATTTTGAGGCTACGTTGGTTCCATTGCTTAGCAAAGCTGTATGCATTTTTGGATAATTCTTCATAAAATTCAGCATCTGAAAATATTTTCTTGATAGCGTTGAAAAACTCTTCAGGTGAATTGGCAATCAAAAAAGCTTTACCTGCTCCTTCTTCGATTCCCTCTGCACCTACTAAAGTTGTTACTAACGCTTTGGAATAACCTAGAGTTTCTATATTTTTTATCTTCAATCCAGTGCCAAATCTCACTGGGTTAATTACTATATCTACTAAATCATAAGCTTCTTGGAGATTGTCTAGCCTACCTAGTTTAAGGCATCCATCAAAAACTTCAACTTGGTCACATACGTCTCCAGCAAGCACAAGCTCTACATCATCAAATTTTGATTTAATTATGGGAAATACATCTTTAATGAAGTAATTAATGCCCTCTACATTTATTAGATTGCTGGAACCAACAAAAAGAATTTTATGATTAATTTTATGATACTCAGATTTATGTAATGGTGTTACATGTCCTACTGTAAATATTTGCTTGTTTTTAAGTATATTTGCAAACCAATCTGCTTCCTTTTGCTGAATGGCTAAAATAACATCTGCCCTATTTAATCCTTTTATCTCTTCTCTTTTAGTGGTTGAATACCATCGAGGAGCCTTTCCTTGCTTTTGATAAATTTTATATCTATCTGCAAATTTGTCGTGAGTGTCAATTATTTTGAGTACTTTTTGTTCAAATAATTCTAAAGCTTTAGAAAAGAATACATATTCAACCATAACAACATCAGGAGAAATTTTTTTTGAAAGATTGAGTATGGCTGCATTTACTGAGTCATCATACCAATCATCTATTAAGTAGGTAAAACGCGGATCGCTTGTCACAAGAGATAGAGCTTTCCTCAATATTCTCGCACCCAACCTTTTAGGTGGCTTTTTCTGTGCCGTTTTTGGCTCTTGATAGAGTATTGAGTAGAAATTACTACCCCAACAAGATTTCATTGCTTCTTCATCACCTGGTTCTCGTTGTATGTGTAAAAAATAAACATTATGTCCCATCTCTTTAAGGTTAAGGAGCAAGCTGTATATCCTGGCTCTGTTTCCTGCATTTTGAGGATGAGATGGTACTGGAGATATTACTAGCAATTTCATACTCATTTTTACTAACTAATTTTTTTCACTGAGAACAGTCCAAAGAGATCAAAATTACTAGCTGCTCTCTTCTTTACATCATTTTTACATTTCCAATTAACAAAATGATTTAAAGTATCACTACACCAGTCATCTATTCCAAATTGAAAAAGCTATATACTCATTTCCGATTACCTGAATTTTGTGGGTGAAAGGGCGTTGAAGTAATTACTAGTATGCTTTTATTTGATACAATTTCAAAGTAAATAAAATGAGAGTTTCTTACCAAAACTCCTGATTTTATAAACCTGAATATTCTCGATATAGAGAATAGTTGCAGAGTTCAGTTCTGCATACAGCAATTTACTTACTCACGGCTAACTATCCTTGTTAAAGCAACTCAATTTTCTGAGCGTCTTCCGATAAGTTTGCTTCCTGATATCCAATACTTTTAGCATTAAAAACTAGAATATCAATAGGTGTAATAAACAAGTCTAACCAAGTGGCTTTACCTAATATCATTTTCACAGTATTGCGGGGTAGTTCCTTCAGCAACCAACGTCCATAGCGTCTGAAGTATTCTTTCGATGTCCATCTATTCTTGAAAAGAACGATATTATAAAGTTCTTCTAGGTACTTGTGAGAGCGGCCATAGCGGCGAAATTGTTTTCTTAGCTCCCACAAACTGGGTCGGTGTCGATGCCAAAGAACTGCCTGCTCTGCAAAAGAACATTGCCAAGAACTTTGACGTTGAATTCGCCAACATATGTCAGCATCTCCACCCGTTGTTAAGTAAGGACGAAATAAACCAATCTCTTGCAAAGTTTTACGTCGTATAGCCAGATTAGCTCCAGCAGCATAGGGTAAAAAAGGATGTAATGCTGTATCTTTGTGAGACAGTATTTTTCGGCGCTCTGCGTAGTTCTCAAAAATAGTTTTACCTGGTAAAGCCACAATTGTGCCACCAACAAAACCTATTGTTGGTTCGGCAAAGGCCTGAACGAGAGCATATAACCACTCTGGCTGAGGACGACAGTCAGCATCGGTAAAAGCGATAATTTCACCTGTACTGGCACGAATACCAGTATTACGAGCAGCATAGGAACTTTGAATTTTATTTTCGCTCAGGTAGCAAATATTTATCCCTTGGGAATTTGCATTTTGGACTGCTGTTTGGATAATTACAGCAGTCTGATCACGACTAGAATTGTCCACTAAAAGATACTCTACTCGATCATTAGGATAAGTTTGAGCAAGTAGACAATTAATCAGCTCTGGTAGATCTAATTCACCATTATAAATCGGAACAACTACTGAGACTTTTGGTAAAAATGGCTGGTTATTTAGGTTGTTTGTTTGATTGGCGAGCATATTTTTGCAATAACTTTATAGGCAAATAGTATTAATGTCGTTCACATTGGCTTTCATAAATTTTCTCTAATCAAATTAATAGCTAAATATAAAAACACTCCGAACATTTTTTACTTAGCAGCTGAAAAGTAATTCCGAGTTGATTTGCCCTGAATAGCCTCAGATAAATAATTTTTGGATTTTGAGATTTCTTGCCTCAATTTCTCATCCACTGAAGTATAATCAATACTAAGAAATTGTACAAAAAAATTATTATATTCTTCTTTGCTAATCATTCTATTTTTTAATTCAAGCTTTTCTAATAAACAATTGGTTTTGTTACTTTTGCGTTGATTGGCAAATACAGTAAATAGTTTTTTAAATTTTATAGAAAAAATAGTTCCATGATAAGTATCTGTGACTACAAATGAAGCTTTACTAAAATATCCTATCCATTCTTCTAGTCCGATATCTATGAAGCTATTATGTGCCACTCTCTGAAATCTACCAACAGAAATTATTAATAGCTCTTTCTTTTCAGCTATTGATTTTATAAAATCTTCTTGATAATCTTCCATTTCTCCCTCACAATAAATTAAAAGATAATCTTCCCTAAGCTTTGGTTCTACTTTAATTTCGTTAAAGTTAATTAAGAACGTAGGATCGAGAACTCTTATTGCAGAGCTGTTGCACTCTCGCTCAATTATTCGTAAGCTATGATTATCTCTTACCGAGATAGACTCAAAATCACTTATTAATTTGCCAATTAATTCCTTATTTTGCCCTAGGTTTTCTGTGAAGCTGAAACTAGCTGCATAACTAATTTTACGAATCTTTTTGCTTTCAATAAAGTCTAGAAAAAATGAGGGGTCAAAACCTCGGTATGAATCTAAACACCACACTTGATCGCTACCTGAGATTACTATGTCATAATCAAAATCAAAAGCGTTTAGAGAATCTCTCGTATAGAACTTATCTTTACTAAGCTTAATTTTTGTATTCAAAAATATCTTTATTTTTAAGCGCTTGATTATCAGTTTAACTAACGCCACAAGAACTTTTATCTTAATAAACTGACGTTTGCGATTGAGGAGCTTCTGAATATCTCTTTGGTAGTACTGGACAGCAACGTAGGGCCTATAATCAATAATTTCAACGTCATGCCCTAAGGATTTAATGGTTGTCCACAAGGCATATGTTTGAAGAGTTGCACCGTAGTTAGTAGTATGGTGAAAGGTAAGAATTCCTATTTTCATTTTTGCCTCTTTACTAAGTTTATAATTTATTAATATGTTCGGTTATATATTGGACGATCAATCAACAGTAATTATTTCAAGAGCCGCTATTTCTCTTTTCATAAAATGCAGTATTTTCACAAAATGTATCAAAATAACTATAGGAATACTACTATTTGAAGTATTCAATATCCAATTACCTGTTTTAGAAGAAAAAGCTGCTCCTCCGAAAGAAAAACCTTTTAATTTATTTAATATATCAAAGTCAGCTTTCTTAAATACAGAGCCACAATTAGGAGCAGAATAATCTTGATTTGTCTTTGACCATTTACATCTCTCAACTATTGGATTTTTCTTAAGAGTTAAATTAGTAAACTTAAATGTAGCACTCAATATAAGACGAGATTGAATTCCAGTAAATATTGTTTCTCTATAACCTTTTACAATATCTTCCCTTGCAAAAGTTTTTATACAATTACTTTCAAAATCGAAAAAATTAATAGTCTCAACGAAGTCATATATTGTAAGCTGATGCTCTCTACCACGACCTGCATTCATCGCTAATGCCCCACCAATAGTAGCAGGTACTGATGCAAGATAGTAAAAAGATTCCAAGGAATTCTCATAACAATACTTCAGTACATCTATGATTAAAGTTGATGAAGAAACTTCTAGTCTATTACCTGGTAAAGCAGTAATTTTTTTGTGTAACTTATTCTTCAAAACTAACGATTTCACCCTCTTTCTGGTAAACAAGGTGTTAGAACCATTACCTAATATATATACTTTAGTATTATTAGCTTTAGCCCAATTACAATATTCATGGAATTGATCTACAGTATAAAATTCTCCGTATTGTTCAAAGTAATGTGTAGTCCGATAGAAAGACAGATTGTTATCTGTGAATGACTTGATGCTTTCCATATTTCTGCTTATCTATAGTTGCTAAACTTAAGTAATTATGATGATTTTTATAGAATATAAAAAATATCTTATTCAGTCTTCGCCATCATATTTTCAGCAACTTTATCTGTAGATTTCCATATTCGTGGTTGATAAAATAAACATTTACTCATGCTTCCATTTGCGACTACTGTAAATTTAAAATATTCAACAAAATCGAGTGTATAAAGCGAGTCTTTTTTGACAAAAAGCTTAATGCTATATGAGCCTGGTTTGAGACATAAGTAAGGCATTTGAACCTGTAATTCAGAGAATCTTAATTGATTCTCTCCAGTAACTATACCTAATGCCTGACCGTCATCAAAGCTACTGATACGTAGGATAATATCACTTTCTCCATTTAATTCTGAAATAACAAAACTAACATAGACTTCATTAATTTCTTTATCTTTATAGGCTTTATATTGTATGCATAAACTTGCCATTTCACCACTTACGGGTGATTGTATGCAATTACCTTCAGCATCCCTGAAAAACATCGAAACAATGTCAAATCCTAAACTTTCATGTCTAGGTTTTTCTGGTAGAGTTATTTTTCCTAATTCTTTTTTACCATTGTTACCAAATAAATCTTCTTCGTACCGATTCATTATAGAGTACGTGTCTCCAGACTCAATCAACTGGCCCTTTAATAGGTAAATAGCAGAGTTACATACAGTTAAGATTGCCTGAGGTTGATGACTAACTAACACAAAGGAAGTACCTTTTTGACGTAGTTCGTCCAGCTTACAATAACACTTTGCTCTAAACTTAATATCCCCTACAGCCAACACTTCATCAATCAATAAAATCTCAGGTTCGGTATGTATTGCACTAGCAAACCCTAACCTCGCTGCCATCCCAGAACTATAAGTTTGCACAGGCGCATCAATTGCATCCCCAATTTCTGCAAAATCTATAACTTCGTCAAATCGCTCATCAATTTCCTTTTTAGACAGACCCAAAATTGACATATTGGCATAAATATTTTCCCGTCCTGTCAAAATTGGATTAAATCCTGCTCCTAGTGCAATCAATGGTGCTACTCGGCCGTTAACTTCTACAAATCCAGTATCAGGCTTAATCAATCCTGCAATGATGCGTAGTAGTGTTGATTTACCACTGCCATTTTTACCTACTAAACCTAACGATTCCCCCCGGCGTAATTGAAAACTAACATTATCCAGCGCCCAAAATTCTTTTGGTCGCAATTTATCACTTTTTCCCCGCAGTCCGAGTAGTTCAGAGCTCATATCTTGAACGCCATACATCAAAGACCGCTTTAAATCGCGACAAAACTTTTTAGAAACTCCATTAACTGAAAGGACAATATCACTTTCATTATCTTGCGGCTTTAGTGTCAGATCTTGCTCATTGATACTTATCATGATTACGAACTAATCCTCTCAATTACAAAGGGCATTGATAGACGATAAATAATCCAAGCCAGCAGCAATCCTAATATTGCAATCAAACTTGCAATCCAGAATCCTTCGGGATCTGATACTACACCTGTTGTTGCTAAGTCTCTTGTTGTGACTAACAAAGGTGTAACAGGATTAAGCTTTACTATGGTGCCAAATACTCCACCATTAGGAACGGGATATACAACTGGTGTGATAAACAACCAAAGTCCAGTAATTAAGGTAATTCCCATTGTAATGTCCTGGTATAAACCAGACATGGGAGCTAACAGTAAACCAATAAATGTTCCTAGCAATATTAAATGAATTAATGCTACTGGTGCTAAAATTACGTTCCAAGTAACTGGTATCTTAAACCAGATAAACAAGCCTAAAATTAGAATTAATTTAATGCCAAAGTTGAAAAATACTTCGCCTAATTTGGCAAGAATTATAGCTTCACGAGGGAAGTTAATCCTTGCTAACATTGATTTTGCAGATGTTACCGCTTGGATGGGTCCATTTAGCGCTTCTACAAACGTTTGCCACAAGGTCATGCTAAACATAACATAGGCAGGGTAAGGCAAATCTGTATTACCTAGATTGACTACGCCGCTACCCTTAGCAAAGGTAAAACCAGCTGCCAATATAACTGGAGGTATAAATGCCCAAAAAACTCCTAACAATGACTGACGGTATTTAGCTCTAATATCCCGTATTAATAAACGCCAAGCTAATTCTCGTGATCCCAGCAAGTCCCGCCACATTTCTTTGAATAGTTGCAGTGGATGCCGCATTTGACTCTCAGGTCGATACACCACTCTAGATATTCGTCGATTTGTTCCTTGGATTTTTGCTGAATTTCTATTGTTATTGATTGATTGACCCATAATTCGGTTCCATGAAGTCCATAAGGCTAACAATCATTACATTTAAGCTGAAACACTCAAAAAATTTATAGCTTGGCGATCTCTCAGTGCAGATTTTGTCCAATCAACACAAGCTAGACTCAGCGTTACTTGAAATACAGTGAATATTAAATTAGCCCTGAAGCCAGTGTTGAAATACTCTAGTTTTAATTTCTGACGTTGAACGATCGCTGTAGCAAATCCTCGTTCAATAATAAGTTCTACAAAAGCTATAAATAACCCAAGTAAAGCAATTAACCTAAATCTTTCCGAACCTAGTATACCTGCCACTAACCAGAAAACACTAAAGGAAATTGTCTGGCATCGCCAACTCTCTATTGCAGACCAGAATACCCGTTTAACTGCTTTCTTTCGAAAATTTGATGATTGTTTTGGTGATTCCATTACAGGTTTTACCAATGAAAGGACTGGCAGTATCTATTTGTCATATTCCAAGCTCAGTGAATAATAAGTTGCTTTTTCATTTCATGTAAGTCTCATCCTATTTACTGAATTGCTATCTCTCGGTGTAGTCTTTTGCTGAAAACATGTCACTGAGATATATACATAACATCAAATGACTACTTTTGGTTACAAAAATTATTATTGCGTTTTGTAACTACTGTCAAATTTATATTGCCACAATCTTTTGGCAAATTGGCAGCATTCAAGAAAGTTTTATAAGAAAATCTACTGAGTATGGATTTAATTTCATTACAAAACAGCCTATTTCTTATATTCTTGAGCTTTAAATGCTCTTTAGCCTAGGTCGCTATTTGTTAAGATTTTATAAAGTTCTAATTTTCCTGTGATGTTTTGGGAAATCTTGCAGCAGATACTGGCGCACCAAACTTGCACAAAAGACATAATGTAACGCGATCGCTCTAGTAACACAAGAACGCACTTAGTTATATTTTTGACTTCATCATTCAGTTAAGTATGAACTAAGACTTAAGTTCTTACTTCTCAGACATTTCCAAAACAGCATTTGTTTCTGCAAGCTTGGAGTAACCAAAAAACTTAGATTTTTCGGAGTAGCTTTTCTTTATAGTTGCGGGATTTCCAGCTACTAAAACATAATTTTTATCCGAGAAATTTTTCGTGATTACCGAACCAGCACCTACTAATGTAAATGAGCCGATAGCTGACCCCGGTAAGATGATACAATGACTGCCAACATAACAGCGATCGCCAATAAAAATTGGCTTATTGATTCCTCTAGAATTTGGGTCTGCAATTAGAGTATGTGTATAGAAAACTGAATTGCTACCGGCTATCAGACTATATTTCCCGATTGTTACTCGCTCTTGAATATCTATATAATGCCTACTTAATATCCGAGTTCCCTCACCAATTTCTAAACATCCAAAGCCTTCTTGCCCATAATTATGTGTGTTTGAAGCAGTCAACCAATTCAGCCATCCTTCAATAGCCGATCTCTCCATCATATTTAGATGCGCAAGATTTTTTAAGTAGTTAAAATTATTAATTCTTACCCCATCTTTTAGAGTTATTTTCTTAATATTTAAGACTGACATTCCAATATGAACGTTTTTTCCAATTTCATGCCCCATCATTCTTAAAACTAAAATTTTCAGTTTAGATGGTAACAAAGCTACCAAAACAGCAACGATGAATCTATCCATTAGCAAGGTTCTCCTAAGTTGTTGAACTAAGTAATTTTTGGTGATGAATGTTTATTATTAAATCCCAGCGCTTATTTTACACCTCTGGAAGATAATTAGTATCTTCGTTTATCTAAGGGTAAAATGCACAATAGCGAAGACTTATGTTGTATTTCACCTTAAATCACCAAATACTAAGTCTTCAATCTCCAGTTCCGTTTAAGAAGACTCCTCTAAGAGGACTTGATAATAGTAGTTGTTTAGTAGCTAACCACATAAAAGGTGGAATTGTTGTAGCATAGCGCCGCCAGAGTCGTCGCGGTTCTTGAATCCAGCGATAAAGCCATTCCAGTCCTAAGTCTCGTACTATTCTTGGGGCGCGCTTCTGAATACCTGCATAAACTGGGAAAACTCCACCCAATCCAATCATGACTGCCTGAACTTTACCTTTATGCTGAGCCATCCAATTTTCTTGTTTTGGACATCCTAAAGATACAAGTACCACGCCAGCACCACTGGAATTAATCTTATTAATCAAAGCTTCGTCTTCAGTCTCAGTTAGGGGACGAAAAGGTAAGGGTTCCATGGCTGCTATTTTCAGCCTTGGAAATTCCTGCTCTAACCTTTTTCTCATTCTAGAAAGAACTTCGGTTTGCGAACCTACACAGAAAATACTAATATTTTGCACCTGAGCTTGCTGACACAATGCCAGAAAGATATCCATACCTGCTACCCGGTCTTGGTAATGCGCTCCCATTTGCCGCATCATCCAAACTAAAGGCATACCATCAGGAGTGACTATATCTGCGCTTTGCAATACGCTTGCAAATTCTGAATTCCAGTGGGCCTCCATGAGCATATGTACATTAGCTACACATACAGTTTTACTCTCTCGAGCGATCGCCCACTTCAAGATTGTTTGTATCTGATCGTCAAAACGTAAAGCCGTAATAGGAAAATCAAGTACCTTTTGAGTAGGCAGAAACATTCCTCCTACCATAAATCACCCCTTGTGTCAAAGATAAAAATCCATTATTTTAGGGAATTTTTCGCACCTAAAAAATCAACAAGTTTGAGTTTTTAATTTTTTGGTACTTATAGCGTGTTCACACCTGAACACTTGATAATACTTTTTTTGTAACTTTCGTACTTCCCTGAAACTACTAGGATCATCTGTAACCGTATATTAGTTTACTGGCTTAACTAATGGTTGTTACACTCTTAATAACAAAGTTCACATTTACTTCATAATTGATTTTTCATTTATTTACGCTAGCATTACATTTACATTAAATATACTTATGAAAAACACTTTATACCGCAAAATAACCCTGTACTATGGCGCAATCACAAACAGTTAATTGAGCAATTTTTTGGTTATTTTTATGTGAAATAGTATATTTTTATAAGTAGTAATATTTTTTATAATTAATGGCAAAAATGTCATCTATATAACTTTTAATCTAGATTTTATGTGCTTGGTTGTTATTTTTAGCTTTTCTGTTAAAAAAAGGGGAAGACTTGTTTATCTTCCCCCTGTTTACGATTGATACTTTTTTCTGGCTTGCTGTCTTCTTTTAGTCTTTGGCGTAACATCTGTCTTTGTTTTTTGAGTTGACGCTTTCTTGCTGAACCACCTCGACCTTTATCGTTTCTACCCTCTCGGCGGGGAGACTCCCATCTTTTAAGTTGCATAATCTTAATTTTTTTAGCTTTCTAATTGATTAGTATAACACAGCGTAAATAAACTTAACATGTCAAGCAGGCAAAAGTTTAGAGTGTAAGACTTTTTTACCTTTTGAACCCTGGTTGCTATCCTGCGGGAAACTACATGGAGTATGTCTATAAATCGACAAAGCGCAATAAAGCAATGGCTCTTTTTTACTTTTGCCTTCTTGCACTAGCTCTATAACTTAGTGCATAAGAAAATATCTTCATTTTTTGAAATCCTCATCTTTTCTATTTCCTCTATACTTGCAAATTCAAGGGGTTTGATACGTTTTACACTAAAGCCTGCATCAATGAGACGTTGCTCGTAATCTTTGGCGCTGTAGCATCTAACATGCTCTGGGTGACCAAATGCTTTTAGCCGTTCGGCCGGATCTGTAATTGATGGATCTTCATATGTAGTCTCGGGCCTTTCAATTGGCACCTGTAGCACAGCCCAACCTTTATTAGTTAGGACTCGATGAAACTCACGCATAGCTTTTCTATCATCTACAACGTGTTCGAGGACGTGACTACAATAAATTACATCAAAAGTATTATCTGGATATTGAATATCTGTAATATCCATCTTCACCATAGCCGAAGGCATAGAAATATCTGCGGTCAAATAGTCTATACCTTTGATTCGACTTAAACGCCGTTGAAAACAATATTCTGGCGCGACGTGAAGCATTTTTTTCTTATTTGAATCGAAAAGATTAGTACATCTTTCAAAGAATATCCAGACCAGCCTATGTCGCATCACTGAATGGCAAACTGGACACATTGACTGTGGTAGGGTAGCGGGTGCTGGACTAAAATTCTGTACATTGCTCTGGCAAACTGGACAGAAACGACTATTTCCAAAAAACCGAACTTGTATTAGAGGTTTTACTACTTCATAAATAAAAAATTTGATGTTTGGTTTAGTTTTTAAATTTATGGATTGCACCAGACCTAACCTCTTATAAATTTATAAAATATGCGAACATTCAAAAACTTGCTAATATAAATAGTTTGGATGCATTTATTACATTCAAATTTTATATAACATAATATATCAGAGCAATATAACTCTGGTTTTGTTGTTTAATTGTGTGGATAATTTTTATTTATTGCACCTATTAATTACTAAGTTTAGTATTTTAGCTTATAGTTCTGTCTACATCTTTAACATACCCTTTATGAAAGGTGTAAATTTACAGCAATTCTCATTAAAGCGCAAATTTACTTAGTATTAAGGTTTGTAGCTTTACTAATAGCAATTTTATGTATAAAATTATATCTAAAAATAATAAATTTCATCTATCTAAAGATAGACATAACTTCCTGCTTGATGGTTCCCATTTTATCAGCCAATAATTTTTGGCAATGTTTAAGAGAATATCTATGACTGAGAAGCAAGTTCTTAGTCTTAGCACCTGTTTAGTAATAACTTTACTAACCTTTTATTTCAGTAAACCTACAGGTGATACTAGACAAATACCTGCGTAGAAACTATCACTGAGATTAATGCTGTTTCAAGTGGGCAGGAGGAGAATCGAACTCCTATGACCGCAAGGTCGCCACATTTTGAGTGTGGTGCGTCTACCAGTTTCGCCACCCGCCCTAGGATTGCAACTTTACTATTATACTCTATTTAGCGAATTTGTAACAAGGATTGATAAATAATCTTAAATTTTTCACTTTTAATAAAGTCTAAGCATTTTGTTGACAGAACTACATAAACGTGGTATCATCTCCCATCCTATGAGATATAAATGTTTTCCTGCAAGCCAGCAACAGTCTCAAATAAATTTTTTCAATGCACGTTTCGTGGTTTTAATTTAAGTAAGTCGGTGAAAATAAACATAGCTATGTAACAGAATGTAAAATCGATATAACCCTTGCGATTGCTTCATTTCACTTCGTTCCATTCGCAATGACATAGCGTGAATTATTTCAGCCATTCTACTTATGACCATATCAATAATGACAATAACTTTGTTTTCTACCATAAGTAAAAATTTAGCTGACCAGTTTTGAGGGTAGTTTACCCAACGATATTACTCGGATTCTTACAAAATAAGAAAAGTGCGATATTTGCTATGTACATCTGTGATACTCAACTTGGTTTTCAGCTTTCGGCTCGGATTGATTCTAACGCTTTACTATAGATTTAATCATCCTAATCATTCGCCTACCTAATGTATTAGAAAAACGCTCCAATTCTTGATGATTTTTTTCCCAGGTATCTAATGCTAATCTGTTTTCAACTTCACTGACCATATGTGGTATTTGAACTATTTCCTGATTTTGTCCGACTTCACAAATTTTTTTTATTTCATCACCATGCCACTCTCTAATTTTCTCAAGATTCCTTTTGGCAATTGTGCCCATTTGAATATCTGGTTTTGCTCTTGTGGTTCCCCACTTAATATCTGAATAAAAACGAATTGCAAAAACTCCATTCATAAAACCTGCTTTAATACAACGTATTGCATATTCGAGATCGTCATACATATATGGCGCTAGGCGTTCTTCAAGCATTCCTACTGAGCGAATTAATGCAGACGGAATACAAACTGGGCTTTTAATGGGTACTGTTCTATATGCAAAATGACCTGGTAGTAGAACTTTTGCAGGTATGCCATGCCCATAGGCATTTTCAACATAATCTGTGAAAAAGCCTGTTTCACTTGTTGCAGCATCTTTAGCAAAGTTAGCACCTAGCCGAAACGATACAAATCCTAAATTTGATCCTACCCATTCATAGAGTTTTGTGACTTTTTCTTCTAACATAAAGTCTGCTAATATAACATCATCTTGCAAAATAATGTTGTAGCCATCATTGTCTTGATTTGCTGCACGCAATCCTGCATTTATAGACAGAATTTCATGCACGTCCGGAGTATATACTTTTGTTATTGGTACATTAGCGAATTTCTCGATCAGCGAATCTACAATTGCTTCTGTATTATCAGTGCAACCATCTAAAACTGGATAAATATGGCTATTATTGCGACAGCACATTAAGATAGATGTTAAAACTTTTTCAATTAAAAATTCCTTGTTGTGAATTGTAATTATATAGTTGAATCTAGGCGCTGTTATCATATTAAAGATTCCTAATTATCTATTTAAATATATTTCATAGAAAATACTATTTGTATTAGTAGAAAAGCGATATTTGAATAAATTTGCACTTGTATGATTTTATCATGGCAGTTGAAGTCTCACACTTGCTTCACTCTCAAGCTAGTTGTCTATACGCTTTTGGGGATTGACTGATTTAACTAAACTACGATCGATATCTTGTAGCTTAGAACAGCCGCTGAGAGCCATTGTCACATCTAACTCATCTTGTAGCAGGGTTACGATTTGAGATACACCTGCTTGTCCTCCTACCGCCAGTCCCCACAAAACAGGTCGCCCAATGAGTACTGCTTTTGCTCCTATTGCTAAAGCTTTAAGTATATCTGTACCCCGCCGGATACCTCCATCTAAAAGCACTTCTGCTCTACCATCTACTGCTGTTACTATCTCAGCTAGAGCATCTAAGGACGCGATCGCACCATCAAGTTGTCTGCCACCATGATTGGAAACAACAATTGCTTTGGCTCCATACTCTACAGCACGCACAGCATCATCTTCCCGTAAAATTCCTTTAAGTACCAAAGGTAATGGGCAGATAGACTGCAACCATTCCAAGTCACGCCAAGTTACTCCTGGGTTGAGTTGTTGGGCAAAATAGGTAAATAACCCAGATTCTCCTTGTTGATGGTAAATATCTAGTCCTGAGATAGTTGCAAGATTAGCCGGATGCATTCCTGGTGGCAAAGCAAACTCATTACGCCGATCTTGTTCCCGCTGTCCTAGTATAGGAGCATCTACTGTTAGACAAAGCGCTTTGTAGCCTGCGGCGTAAGCCCTTTCTACTAAAGCACGAGTCAAACCCCGGTCTTTATGGATGTAAAGCTGAAACCATTGCAAGGCATTTTTTTTGTGTCCTGCAGCTGCTACTTCTTCTATACTCTTAGTGGCTAATGTACTCAGCACCATGCCTACACCTGCTGATGCCGCAGCTAGTGCTGTAGCAACTTCACCATCTGGATGAGCCAAACATTGGAAAGCCATCGGTGCAATGAGTAGGGGTAGTTGCAGAGGTTGTCCTAAAATAGAAGTACTCAAGTTGCGATCGCTTACATCCACTAGCATCCGAGGTCGTAGCTTAATTCGCTCAAAGGCAGCACGATTATCTCGCAGTGTGATTTCATCCCAAGCACCACTGCTATAGTAATCAAAAGCCATCTGCGATAGATAACGTTTTGCTAGCTGTTCGTATTCAAATAAGTTAATCGGTTGGAAGTGATTGTTATTTGATACATCTGTCATGGTGGCGGTTGTGGCTTAACCAAAGAGGTGTAATTTCATTCGACCAGAGTTATAATAAATCCCTTTGGAGTGATGCGATCGCCTAAAATTTACCATATCTATAGACGAAAATCAGAAAGTGCGATCGCCCATACCCAATCTGAAGAATATGGGTAAATGCGATCGCGTTCCTAAGTGTCGAGCTGACAAGAATTTTATTTATTTAATCTGCACTATTGCGATATCGACACAAGCAATGCCATCGCCTACTGTCGTTTCATGGTTCGTACCTGCATTGATTTGCCTATTTGCCCATTCAGCGCATAACAAAACCCTCCTGTCTGCAACGCTTCATGCAAGTCTGAGTCTGCTTGCCGTTCTACATAAGTTTGAGCATCAATTGGCAAACTGCCACCAACCTGATATTCGTAGGATGGGTGGGGTGCAGCATTCATGCAGGTTATCATTCTAGTGGATTTACCAATTTCGCCACCCGCCTTTGGATGCAGCTTCACTATTATGCTTCAGCCCGTGACTGTGCAACAGGGTTTGATATTCTGTACTGCTTGCCCAACGGTCAATTTCTCGTGCCCGCAGTACTGGTACTGGGTGAGTTAATTGTGCTGTACGGGCTGCTTTCACCATTTCACCGAGTTCAGTCTTGCTGATATCATCGTAAGCACGAGCTTGAGCAACAAAGGCATCAAGGTTAAGTTGCGGTGCTAAAGTTGGGGAACCACCAGCCAGCTTCATCAATACTGACATCACAACTTTGGGGTTTTGGGTTGCTAGTAATGCGGCGCGATCGCAAGTAAACTCAGCACAGCGTACCCATTCTAAAAGTTGTGCTTGTATAGCTTGGGCAATAAAAGCTCCGACATTGGGGACAATTGCCGCCGCTAAGACTAATAAATTTACAGGTGTTAAATAAACGCTGTGGTCGCACTTAAGATGCCCTAACTCATGGGCAACCACTGCTTGTATTTCCTCTAGTGTGAGGATATCAATCAAAGAGGTGTGCAACACAATAAAAGGTTGCTTACCCCGCATCGCAAAAGTGTAGGCGTTCGGAGCAGGATGTTGCCTGACATACAACTGGGGAGGCTCTATATCCAGAGTTTTGCAGGCTTCTAACAACAGCTTGTGTAAATCGGGCAGTTGGTTTTCACCCACCAAAACACTGGAGGCAATATTTTCCACATAGAAAACCTGCTCTGCCATTGGACCGAGCCAATTCCGCACCATCAAGTCTAAACCTGGTATCTGTTTGAGAGATTTAGTTGCTTCTAGGTCTAACGGATGACGAAATGAGTCAGCTTTTAAACCAACTAGCGGAGTTTTGAAGAAAGACATGGTGTAGAAAGTAAGCTGGAAAAACGAAATATCAACAGCCTCCCACAGCTAGTATAACGATAAGTAGGGTGTGCATAGTTGGGGGCAGGGGGAGCAGTGGAAGATAAAACAATTGACAACTGACTCCTAACTCCTGCCTGCTACCGTATGTAGTTGATGATAACTACTAAGTCGAAATCGGCGATGGGGAAGTACTGGCACTGGAAGTAACTTCTGCATTTGCTGGGACTTCTCCCACACGCAGGATTCTAGCTCCTAATTGCTGCAACTTCATATCAAGGCGATCGTAACCCCGATCGAGATGGTGCAATCCCTGAATTGTAGTTTGTCCTTCGGCTGCTAGTCCTGCTAGGACTAGGGCTGCCGATGCTCGCAAATCTGTACCTAATACTGGTGCGCCAGATAACATCGATACTCCTCGGACGAAAGCAGCGTTGCCTTTGACGCGAATATCGGCTCCCAAGCGATTCAACTCAGAGGCATGACGCAAGCGATTTTCAAACACAGATTCATTAATCAGGCTGTCACCTTCAGCCAATGTCAGCAAAGCCATGAACGGCGCTTGCATATCTGTGGGAAAGCCTGGATGTGGCAAAGTTTCAATATCTGTTGCCCTGAGAGTGTCTGCTGGCAAGACACGTAAGCAGTCAGGCGCTTCCTCAATGATGGTCACTCCAATTTCCCGCAGCTTGGCAATCACTGGGATCAAATGGTCTGGTTGTACCGGTGACAAGGTAAGTTCTGAACGAGTGATGGCTCCAGCAACCAAAAATGTTCCTGTCTCAATGCGATCGGGAATAATGCTGTAGTCAACAGAATGCAACTTGGGAACGCCAACGATTGTAATTGTACTAGAGCCTGCACCTTGAATCTTGGCTCCCATTGCATTACAGAAGTTAGCCAAATCGACTACTTCCGGTTCCCGTGCAGCGTTTTCGATGATTGTTTCGCCATCAGCTAGGGTAGCGGCCATCATCAATGTTTCTGTCGCTCCTACACTGGGAGTATCTAGGTAGATTTTGGCTCCTTTTAATCTTTTATTGCTACCTGGAACATAGGCATTACAAATCCCGTGTTCTATCTGCACTTCAGCTCCCATCGCTTGCAGTCCTCGGACATGCAGATCGACTGGTCTAGCTCCAATCGCACAACCACCTGGTAAAGGCATTTGTGCTACCCCTAACCGTGCCAAAATTGAGCCAATGGCAAAAAAACTTGCCCGCAGTTGGGTAACTAGTTCGTAGGGAGCTTTTGAAGTTGTAATTTCGCTGGCATTAATATCTAGAATGTCGCCCTGTCGTGTTAGGCGAAGACCCAAAGCTGACAAAACCTGAGCCATTCGTTCCACATCCGCTAATAAGGGAACATTGCGAATGCGACAATCTCCCGAACACAGCAAGGCTCCAGCCATAATCACCAATGCTGAATTTTTTGCCCCGCTAATTCTTACATGACCTCGCAGAGGATGCCCACCCCATATTTGCAAGACTGAGGAGTCTGCTTCCGGAGCAAGTTTGGCATCTGGTGAACTGCTAGAAGGATTAATAAGTCTACCTCCAAAAAAATACATATTCTATAGGTTAAAGTTGGTTTTGATTCTACAGTAAAGAATCGATTTGTCTACAATTTTGACGTTACATCTTGCGGCAATAAAATTTTTTTTGGTGGAAATTTAAGACCTAAAACAAGCTGGAGCAAGGATTATAGACATTTAAAAATTCCAATGAGGAACTTTTGAGTATACCCCTTTGGCAACACTAAATACTCAGTGAAAGTACGATTATCTTCTTTCAGTATTGGGAATTGGGTTCAGGGGAAACTCAACCACTATTAATAATTCCCAATTTTCCCTTCATAATATCTATACAATCCTCTTAGCGATCGCACTTGACAAATATCAATAATTAAGCAATAATGGTAAATTGTCGATAATGGATGCCAGCGGAACTGGCGGAATTGGCAGACGCGCTAGATTCAGGTTCTAGTGCCGCAAGGCTTCCGGGTTCAAGTCCCGGGTTCCGCATTCTCAAGTTAGGAGCGATAAGTGAAGAGTTAGGAGTTGAACGAAAACTCAATTAACTCATAACTCCTAACTCCTAACTCCTAACTTTTTGATGTTGACTAGTTTACAGAATCCCCTAATCAAGCAAATCCGCAAGCTGCACTCTACCAAGGAGCGGCACAAGCAGCAGCTGTTTTTACTGGAAGGGACGCATTTATTGGAGGAAGCCTGTGCGGTGAATTACCCGCTAGTCACAGTGTGTTGTACTTCCCAATGGCAAGCCACTCATGCTTCATTATGGGAACAAGCTTGTAGCCGCAGCGAACGGACAGAAATTGTCAGTGGGGAGGTATTAAGTGCGATCGCTACTACAGTACAACCAGATGGTGTAGTTGCCACAGCAAAACGCAGCGATTACTCCTCTCAAGTGCCGATTAACGGTATAGTGCTGGCTTTAGAAACTGTACAAGATCCAGGGAACCTCGGTACAATAATTCGTACTGCAACTGCTGCTGGTGCATCTGGATTGTGGCTAAGCAGTGATAGTGTGGATTTAGATAATCCGAAAGTTTTGCGTGCTTCGGCAGGCCAGTGGTTCCGCCTGACAACGGCAATTAGTGAAGATTTAAAAGCGACAGTGCAACTGTGTCAACGATCGGGAATGCAGGTAGTGGCAACCTTGCCCAGTGCAACTTTAACTTACTGGGAAGTAGACTGGCGAAAACCCAGTTTGATTTTACTGGGGAATGAAGGTGCTGGTTTATCAGCAGATTTAGCAACGATGGCAGACAAGCAAGTGAAAATTCCTCTCAGTCCAGGAGTAGAGTCTTTAAATGTGGCGATCGCCGCTGCTTTAATGTTGTACGAAGCACAGCGGCAAAAGAGTCAGGGGAGCAGAGAGAGAATAACTTCTAACTCCTAACTCAGCACTCCCTTGTACAGACGCGTAGACGCTCCTAAGAGCGGCTTCTCGTAAGAGTATAATCGCGTCTCTCAGCATTTTTATTTCGTTCTGTCTTCTAGATATTGTTCAATATCAGCAACTGCGTCCTCAAAAGCTTCCAAATCAATACCTGACAAATCTTCACCAACTTCGACTTCACTACTACCAGTGTGTAATTTTGGTGTCTGTTCATTTTCAGTTGAACTTTCTTGTAGGATATCCTCCAATTGGTCGAGAGATTCCTGAAACTCCTCATCAGCGGCACGGCGCTGTGGTTGCTGACTTTGCTCCATAATATTGACTCGAAAATCCTGATTTACTTGCGTAATCTTGCTTGCAGTTCCTACAAATGGAAATTTTGCATATATAACATCATATTTGTGACTATATGCTCTATCAACTTTACACATTAAAAGGCTTGACAGCAAAATTGACCAGGAGTCAGAAGTGCTGAGTGAGTTATCTCCCTTGCCCCTCTGCTCCCCTGCCCTTCAACTTCCCTTTCACCCGCCACCACCTGAGTTCTGGATGCACAAAAATTTGTCTAGTATCACACTAGGAATTGGTCGTGGACGCATTGTCTTTCTATCTACCCATACCCATAGCGCCTCCGCTGTTACCAACAAATCATCTTGGTTTTGTTTGCGAATTTCGTAGCATCGGGAGGAACGAGTGCCACGCATTTGCTTCAGCCAAGTGGTAACTTCCAGCGTGTCGCCTGCTATAGACGGACGTAAGTATTCAATTTCTACCCGCCGCATCACAAATACACCACCCAATTCTCGATAGAAATCGAAATTGACACCCAGATGTTCGGAGTGTTCAATGGCTGCCTGTTCTAAGTAGTTTTGGTAAACTGCGTTATTGACATGTCCAAGGGCATCCATTTCATAGTGCCGAACGCGTAGTAGAGTTTTGAACGATTGCATGGATTATTCGTTAGTGTGATGCTGTTTTAGTGGGTAAACTCTCTCTATCTTAATTTTTTCCACTTCAGCATTACTATTTAATGCTCTGCGGGGGCACACCATTGAGCTATCGGTTCAATTCTTGCCTGCTGCATCAATTCCAAAACTTGCGATTGATGGCAACTATAGGTAGATGCCAACAATTGTTCGCCTTGATTTTTCGCCTCGCTAGCAGATACACCAAAGGTCATAATTTCTTCATCTGGGTTGCCTGTAATTCGATCGATTGGAATAATGCAGATATATTGTGGTTCATTGTGTCTTATTTGCTGCACCATTACTACTTACCAACCTAACTGATAATAGCTGTCTATTTCCAATATATCCATAGCAATCCTAAATTCTTAGCGAGAAACAAGATTCCCAAATTTTTGGTAAATTTGAGGATTTATAGCTTTCAATTCTCACTAATCAAATAAGACTGCTATATAGCTTTAGATAATCACGGTTGACAGTGTAAGAGTCTCAATATTGACATAGTTTGTGATTGCAATGATAGAAGTTTTAGACAAAGTTAACTCAACGTTAAGAATTTTGTCAAAAATGACAGAGATGAAAACTAGAAACACTTATTTATGAGAAAATTAAACGTAAGCATCAAAAAATGTCTTTTTGTAAATTTTTGTTTTTTTGGCTGGTAAATGTGTTGAAATCAACGCATTTATCGGTGGCATTGATTCATTCCAATACCTAGAAATTAGCAAATCAAGCGCTTGATTTAATATCATCCAGCTTTGATTTATTCTGCCTGTAAAGGTTCACTGAAAATTGGAGATTATAAAATGGCAATTCGGAATAACTTAGTTACCAATTTATGGCAGAGAGTCCAACAAGATTCAGTAGTTTGGGGGTCGTTAGCCCTTTGGGTTAGTGGATTAGTTGTATTGTTAGCCATGCTTGCAATGTTTTCTAACGCTTAATCTAATTCAGGTGCTTTTGGTTCCTGGGCTTGCTACCCAGGAATTAAAATTAAGACAAATCAATCTTTACAATTTATGAACTGTAAAATTCTGGCAACACTGGTCATAGTGCTAGGCACAACTAGCGTAGTTGCCCCTGTTCAAGCTCAAGAAACTAACAGTGAGCCGACAAAATCAAATCAAGTTCTAAAGGCCTGTGTTCAAAATCGAGCAGAAACTTTACCAAATCCCTATAGCGATGTATCACCAGACCATTGGGCTTTCAAAGCGGTGATGACTATGCACTATTGTGGAGCCTTTCGCCAAGCTACGCCACCAGCCTTATTTGAGAAATTACAACCAACTGAAAAACAGCAGCCTCAACAGAGAGAACAGTAGTTTAAAAAGTAGACTAAAAAAGGATAGTAGGTAAAAATCAAAAATTATTTAAAGTTTTTTAAGTTATTTTATAGAGAGTTTTTATGGAATTAAACTATACATTATTTTATTAATTAAAATATTTATTTTTGCTCATCTACTTACGTATAGTAATATACTTCATAAAGTAGGATAATATTATATTAATTTGCGCTACAAAAAATCAAGTTTATTATTGTTATTTTCTTAGAAATAAAACCTCTATAACGGGTTGGGTTGACAATTTCAATTAAATCTAAGTATAATTACTGAACCTACTTTCTATAGGAATTTTGTTTGGCTTGTGTGAAATAATCACCACGCTTCAACCTTGGTTTATAGGGAGCATCCCACTTTGGAAAAAATACCTGGTGATGGGAAATCTCATGCCAGTTACTACCATACGGGTTATGCGAAGGAGTACAAGTCGGCAAAGCCGGATACTAATCTCCTGTGGAGTGAAATACTCCGAGCGAACTTTGGAGAGTGCTCGAGGTAGCGCGTTGCAGGAGGTTAACCCGTTGTAGCGTATTTTTCAGGTTTCTGATCTATTAATCTTAGTGAGGGCAGGAGTGCCAGTGGCAATTTAGCAAAGCCCAATGTGGGAACTTGCCAAAATGGGATGCACTCTGTTTGAGCAAGATTCCAGAGCAAACAACTAAATAGTTTTCAGGTTCTAAGCTAGGGCATAGAACACAATAAATTTCGTAATTAATCAAATTTTTGTCTGGCATTCTACTCAATTTGGCTCAGAAATTAGGGGTGCTATGGTTGCCAAGCAGAGAAAATCAATGGAAAAAGCCTTTGAACAAAGAATTTCAGAGGCTTTACACCAGGTAGAACGAGCTACCTCAAAACTGTTTCAGCTAGACAATATTCTTGACGAAGTTTGCCGAAACATTCGGGTGCAGGGTTTTGATTTCGCTAATATATCCTTAATTTCTCCCGAACAAAACACTATAGAGGGAGTACACGCCAGTGGTGTTGCCATGAAATGGACTACATTGGCAAAACATTACCTTGAGAAAGACCAAGCATTAAGAGATATTCAAGCAGACATAGTCCAAACTCTTCAAACTGAGATCATCTCTGGATGGGATAAACGATTTGACCGCTGGCTTTATCGTGAGTACCAACATGAAAACTTCGTTCGTGTCTTTACACCTATCGTATTAGTTCAAGATGACAATGGTAGGGTTATTAAAAATTGGTTTGAGCGCTGTGAATGGGAAAAAATTGTTCCTCAAGCCGAAGAAAATAGAGAAGGACAGCATGAAATTTTTCAAATGCGTCTGCCAGAAGATTTGCAACCGGAAAAGGGTAACACAGATGTTGTAGTAATAGGCACTGTGGAAGCTGGCTACTGCTCTATTGAAAGACGAATTGATTACCAACAATTAGTTGAACTCCTTTTATATATTGCTCGTCGGTCTTTGGATATTTGGCAAGCACAGCTGCCTCGTGTTTTAGAAACTATCGCAGAAAGAGCCAAGAAACTGCTCAATGCTGATGCCGCTACCCTCCATTTTTTATACGAATCAGATCAAGAACAAGAACAAGGTCGCTACATTTACGATGTTTTTTCTCGTGGAATCGGCAAGCAATACCTCAAGGCTTGTCCACCTCGTAATTATGGATTAGGGCGACAAGCAATTAGTGAGAAAAAGTACAAGTTTATCCCTAATTTATCTCAAGGTCATGACAGGCTAGAAATGGCAAAGTTAAACCCGAAAGCTTTTGCCGCAGGGGTTAAAGCTATGGCAGCTTTTCCATTACTGGTTGACGGCAAAGAAGGAGTTCTGTACGTTATTTTCCGGCGTAACTATTTATTCTCTGCACATAAACTGCGTTTGGTGGAACTCTTTGTAAGGCAGTGGGCTGTTGATGCTATTTTGCACACTACGAGATTCCAACAAATGCGTGATGAAGCGCGGCAAAGAGATGCGCTTCACTCAGTTACTCAGTCCCTTAGCCGTATACCTGAAGATAGTAATCTCTTGCGTCGTATTGCTTGGAATACTTTGAATGTCCTAGGGGCAGATGTCGTTACTATCTATGAATATATCCAGACCGAAAGGCAATTTATGACTCCCCCTAAGATAGCAGGGCGGATTAGGGAAGAGCAGAAGATGGATCAAGAGATTGGGGAAAATAATGTACCATTCTTGCTAATCGAGCGTGGAGAAAACTTTTATGCTATGAGGCAAGAAGAAGTACCTATATTTCAGCATTCTTCCTTTGGTCACCGAGAAAGAATCAAGTCCGCTGCTGGTGTACTACTAAAGGTAGATAAAGATATTGTCGGGGTAATGTTTATCAATTACCGTCGGCCTCACAATTTCTCGGAAGATGAGAAAAAGGTTATCGAAACTCTTGCTTCTTCAGCTGCGATCGCAATCCATAATCAAAGGTGGCTAACAGCTAGGAGTGAAATAAACCGCCAGATTATAACTACTCTAGATCACGAAAAACTACTTAACCTAATTGTGCAGCAAGCGGTAAAAATCACAGGCGCTGATGTCGGAGTTATTTCTCTATTCGATCCCGGTGAGCAAAAGCTAGCCGCAAAAGCTAAGTATCTTGTAAAGAATATAAAACTTGATTCATCTGATAGACGTGACAGTATCAGTATAGATGAAGGGATCACAGGTTGGGTGGCAAAATATCGCCAATCGGCACTGGTGAATAATGTCCAAACTGACAATCGCTATCAAGCCTATTTTGCGGACATACATTCTGAGCTATGCGTGCCACTCTTAGACAAGGATAGTAACGTATTTGGTGTGTTAAATGTGGAAAGCCGCCGGATTTCAGCATTTAACCAGATACACCAGCGGATGCTGGAAGCCTTAGCAAACCAGGCAGTTATTGGCATCCAGAACTTAGAAAACAAAAAACAACTTGTCAATATGGAAACCATCGCTACTCTGGGCGACTTGGCTGGGCCGTTAGTGCATCACATGCATAATGATATTGGCGCAATTCGCGTATTGGCAAAGAATATTTACGCTCAAGGTAATGATTACAGCAAAGAAAAAGCTTCGATGATTCTCTCTTTGGTGGAGCAAGTTCTCCAAGGAACAGATCGGATGGCAAGCTGGATAAAAGAGAACAATACTCAGCCAATCAATATCTACCAGATAGTACTTGAAGCAAAAGCTCGAATATCCATACCTCCGGAAATTACCCTAAGTATTGATATAACGGACAACTTGCCCAAAGTGTTAGGAGGCGAACAGCAATTAATAGATGTTTTTGATAACCTCATCCAAAATGCTGTAGATGTGATGCCACAAAGAGGAGAATTGTCCATAATTGGCAGAAGTGTACAGCGAATGGCAAGGTTTTGGATTGAAGTACGAGTTTGTGACACCGGAATAGGTATTGTAGCAGAGAATATGGAAAAGATTTTCCTACCTGGCTACACTACGAAAGATGAAAAAAGAGGTATGGGTTTTGGCTTGTGGTGGACAAAAACTTATGTTGAACGTTTAGGCGGATATCTGGCGGTGGAAAGCTTACCTGGTGAGGGGTCGCAATTCATTGTGCTACTGCCTGTACACAAGCCAAAAGCTTAACCATGAACTAGGTTTCAGGTAGCACAAGTGGTGGTAAGGAGTAACCAATGACAGTTTTCAAAGTTCTCCTGGTTGAGGATCATCCTTTTTGGCAAAAAATTCTTGCAGATGAGACTCATAGTGCCTTGAAAAGTATTGGACATCCAGAAGACATAATCAAGGTTGTTAAGACTTTTGATCAAGCTTATCAAGCTCTTGAGGAAAGCCGTTGGCATTTGCTAATCACTGACATTGGTCTGGGTGATTCCTCCGTATCAGCACAAAAACTAGGAACATTTCTAGTTAAACGTGCCCATGATCTAAAAATACCAGCCATTGCAGTCAGTGGAACACCTTTACTGACTCATCAAAACGTCCGTGACCTGATATTAAAATACGGAATATCCGATTTTTTTAGTAAACGTGATTTTGATAGCAACCAGTTCATCACCAAAGTCCAGGAACTTCTGCAAAAAGCAGTACAGACGAAAGAACCCAATACTATTAAAATTTTGTTTTTAGCATCTGATCCCAGTGATGGTTCTCGGTTACGCTTAGGACAGGAGTTGCGAGATATCCAACTAAGACTGCAACTAGCCAAACAGCCAGAGAAGTTTTTGCTAGAGTATCGATGGAGTGTACGTGTGGGTGATATCAGTCAGTCAATACTGGATGTTGAGCCTTATATTGTACATTTTTCTGGTCATGGTATGAACACTGGCGAGCTTTGCTTTGAAAATGAATCAGGAACAGTTCAGCCTGTCAAGCCTGATGCTCTAGCTGACTTGTTTGCACTTGTAGAAGAACAAGTCAATTGTGTAATCTTAAATGCTTGTTATTCAGAAACTCAGGCCGAAGCGATCGCTAAACATATTCCATTTGTGATTGGTATGAACCAAACAATTGGCGATCAAGCGGCGATCGCCTTTGTTGTCGGTTTTTACAAAGCGCTGAGTGCCAATCGTTCGATAGAGAAAGCTTACAAGTTTGGCTGTGCAGAGATTAAACTTCAAGGTATTGCAGAGCATTTAACTCCGATTATTTGCAAAAAACATCATTAAGCAACTATCAACTCAGAATCTTTTTCTGACGGTGCGCCATCCTGGACTAGAGAACGGGTTTCGCCGTTGCGTTGCAGAATACCACCAATCATGGCAAATGTAGCGTTTACCTTGCGGGTACGCCACTCATCCACTAATACTTGGACTTGGGTAGCAGACATCCGCCGCAACATTGCTTCGTAGAGATAAGCAGCATGACTAGTTTCATCTTGGGCAATGCTCAACATTCCTAACTTTAAGTTGCGAGATGTTGGCTCATCATTGGGTAATACATTTGCCATCCGGGTAAAGTCTTTGCTAGCATCTAACTCCAGAATATAAGTACTAGCCATAAACACATCCCAGTCGATAGCCGCAGGTTTTAGCTGTTCTTGGGCGTAACCCTCAAAGTAGGCTGCAAAGAAGGGACTGCGCTGCTGTTGCGATTTACTTGCAGATTTGGTTTGGGGTTGACTCTTAAAATCTATTACTTGTTTATTCAGCTGCTTCAAAGCGTGGGCAAAAATTTGACCGTGCCTAGTTTCATCCGAAGCATGTTTTGCTAGTTTTTGGGCTAGCCATGTATCACCCTCAGCCGCTGCGCGATCGCTAAGTGCAGATAAAAACGGAACAGAACCAGACTCTGCCAATTGAAACCCTGCGAGAACGTTAGGACGGGTTTTAGAGTCGCGGATCTGAGTGGCAAAGTAATAAGCATTGACACCCGAACCCGCTAGATGCATGAGGTAGGTCAAGAAGTTCATGTGAATATTGAAAATGGGGTATTGATTATTCCTATTGTCTATTTATTCTTATTCTCCATTCCCGCAACCATTTGTTAATATCATCCCTCAGAGGTAATTTGGTAAGGTTGGATGGAGAAATTAATTAAATATATAGTTATTTGGCTAGGTGCAGCCATCATCCTTTTGAGTTTGATGGGCTGCAATCGCTTCTTCGGTGTTTCTGGAGATTTAGTTGAGCGAGTTAGCGATGGCGATACTTTGGCAGTCAAAGATACTCAAGGTAACAAATTCACTGTGCGCTTTGCTTGTATGGATGCACCAGAAATAGCCCATTCCAATAAAGAAAGAAACAGTAGGCGTGCTAGCGATCGCAATCAATTTAGCTGGGGAGTGAAGGCGCAAGAAAGAGTGCAGCAACTGGTGCAACAAGGAGGCGATCGCGTGACATTGAATATTACAGATAGCGATCGTTATGGGCGCAAAATTGCAGAGATCCGCTTAAAAAATGGCACTTTTATACAACAGGTGTTGTTGCGGGAAGGTTTAGCAAAGGTATATCGCCCTTATTTAAATAAGTGTCCCAGTAGAGATTTAGTAGAACAAGCAGAAGCTGAGGCAAAGCAACAACGGCTGGGAGTTTGGGGTGATGCTAAGTTTACTAACCCCTGGGAGTACCGCAGTTTTAATAAAAAAAACTTATAGTTAAAGTATAGGAAAAAGCGAGCCAGGATTATGGTTCAAACAATATAAGCTAAAGACATCACCCTGCTTGATTTATACCAAGTTACGGAAATCGTAAAAGGGACTGGGGATTGGGGATTGGGGATTGGGGATTGGGTTATAAAACGAAAAATTATGGTTCAGGCTTTGACCCCTCCTAAATTTTGGGGTGTTTCCCAGTACCCAGTACCCAGTACCCAGTACTACCAGCGGCGTTCCTGAAGCAGTACGGTTTTGTACTCATTCGCCAGTACAAAAGACTCATTAATGGAGTTAAAATACTCATTCAAGAAGCTCAAACACTCATTAAAGGAGTTCAAACACTCATTCACGAGTATTAAAGACTCGTCCGCGAGTATCAAAGACTCATTCACGAGGATCACAGACTCGTCCGCGAGTATCACAGACTCGTCCGCGAGTATCAAAGACTCATTCACGAGTATCACAGACTCGTCCGCGAGTATCACAGACTCGTCCGCGAGTATCAAAGACTCGTCCGCGAGTATCAAAGCTTCATTAACAGAGTTCAAAGACTCAACCGCATAACATGTTGTTAAACAACTATTCCCAGACTCCGGCTGAGAAGAAGAAATATCGCGATCGCAGACAGAAAATTGTTGTGCTACTAAGTTTTTAACGTTCTCTCCCTAAATTTACTGAGAAAATTAACTATAATCGTTTGTAATGGTCTAATATCGTACTCAGTTATATGGAACCAATTACTGTTGGTGCGATCGCTCTTTTAACTTTAATCGGCAATAAGGTTGTCGATTGGTCAACAGAAAAGGCTTTGGATGCTGGTTTAGACAAAGCCAAGCAAGTTATTAAAGAGAAATCACCCAAAACAGCAGCAGCTTTAGAAACCGCAGCCGCACAAGCAGCCTTATCACCGGGAGAACGAGAAGATATTGGTGAAGCTGTATTAGTAGAACAGGTAAAAAAAGCAGCAGAGGCAGACCCGGAAATTAAGGAAGCTGTAGAAGCATTAGGAAATCAAGCCAGCACAGCTGTACAAGCTAACCCTGAACTAGCAAAGGCTATTGCAGAGTTAACCGCAGCTATTAAAGCGCAAAGTCCCACAACAGTAGAGAACTGGCAAGGTATAAATATCAAGGGTGGCGAGAATACTATCAGTAATCCCACCTTAAACTTTGGCAGCAAATGAGCAATGAGAAATGGGAAGGGATAAATATTAAGGGTGGTGAGACTAACATCAACAACCCAATTATCAATTTTGGGTCATCACAACAAACTTCTCCACGAAATATCCCCAACAATTTAATTTACAAAGGTGCGGTCAAGTTTGTTGGGCGAGACAATGAACTTACCAACATACATCACAAATTGCAGCAGTCGGGTAGAGTCGCAATTTCTGCGGTGGCTGGGATGGGTGGTGTCGGTAAAACAGAACTAGCAAACCAGTATGCCTTAAGACATGAAGCTGATTATCCTGGCGGTATATGCTGGCTGAATGCGAGAGAATCGGATTTAGCAGCCAGCATTGTGCAATTTTATCGGTTGTACATCGGTCAAGAAATACCAAAAGAATTAGGCGGAAAACTGCTGAACCTCCAAGAACAAGTACGCTGGTGTTGGCAGCATTGGCAACCGTCTGAGGGTTTGGTGTTGGTAGTATTAGATGATGTCACTAATTTAGAGAATCTGCAAAAGGTACAGCCGCCAGGGAACCGCTTCTGTGTACTCATCACCACCCGCTTACGCAACCTCATCCCCAATTTTGTCCAGGAAATTTCCTTAGATGTCCTCCCACAAACCAAAGCTTTAGAACTGCTGACAGCTTTTGTAGATGAAAAGCGAATACAACGAGAAGAAACAACGGCTAAAGAATTGTGTCAATGGCTGGGATATTTACCCTTGGGGTTGGAATTAGTAGGACAGTATTTAGCAGAAGATCCAGATTTATCCTTAGCAGAAATTTTGGAACGGCTGAAGGCACAACAGCTAGAGGATGAAGCACTGGAAGGGAAACAGCTAGGAGTGAAAGCCGCCTTTGAATTAAGCTGGCGAGAACTGGATGAAAAAACCCAGCTTGTGGGTGAGTTGTTGAGTTTATTTGCGCCTGATGTCATACCTTGGCAATTGGTAGAATCTACCAGTGAGTTGCTGAATTGGGTAAAGGCAGATGTAACAGAAGCTAGAAAGCAACTCTACAAACGCCATCTCATTCAAAGATTAGAAGATAAAAACGCTTGCTATCAAATTCATCCATTAATTCGGCAATTTCTCCAAGGAAAATTTGGACAAATTACCTTCCTCGCTGGTGGTGAAGAGTTAGGGGTGGAGTTTAAACAAGCTTTTGCAGAGGCGATAGTAGTAAAGGCAAAAGAAATTCCTGAAACTCCCACCCGTGAAATTATTGAGTCTGTGCAGGATACTATTCCCCATCTCCAAGAAGTAGCCCAAAATTTAATTGATGTCGTCAAAGATGAAGATTTAATTTGGGTGTTTGTTGGCTTGGGTAGATTTTATCAAGGACAGGGTTTGTATAGGTTAGCAGAACCTTGGTATGTGCAGTGTTTATCAACTGTAAATGCCCGTTTGGGAGAAGAACATCCCAATGTCGCCACCAGCCTCAACAACTTGGCTGGACTCTACGAATCCCAAGGAAATTACACCGCAGCCGAACCCTTGTTTCAGCAAGCTTTGGCAATGAGAAAACGCCTGCTGGGAGAAGAACATCCTGATGTCGCCACCAGCCTCAACAACTTGGCTAATCTCTACAAATCCCAAGGAAATTACACCGCAGCCGAACCCTTGTATCAGCAAGCTTTGGCAATGAGAAAACGCCTGCTGGGAGAAGAACATCCCTTCGTTGCCATTAGCCTCAACAACTTGGCATTACTCTACTATTCCCAAGGAAATTACACCGCAGCCGAACCCTTGTTACAGCAAGCTTTGGCAATTTTGGAGCAAAAATTAGGTGTCAATCATCCTCATACAGTTACCTGTCGTGAAAATCTGGAAATTCTTCGCTCCCGCATGAAAGATAGCAAGGATAATAACATATCACTCTTAGACGGTCTGGCGCGGAGAGTTGTGACAAAGCTGAGTGAGTGGTTTAACAGTTAACAGTTATCAGATTATTGCGGTTTTTAATTGTGGTAATACTAGCTAGTCGATTTTCCGGCGATGGGGAAAAAGGCTGATAATTTCTAACCAGGGTTAAGAAGTTTTCCGCGACTATCTTAAAAGTCCAGCGATCGCTCTTCTTCCTTCTTCTTACCTTAATCACAAAGTTACTTCTGTCGTTTAACTGGATTCATCCATATTTCTAACTTGCTAAATGCCTGTGAAGAAAGCAGCGTCAAACATAAATAAACTAACGCCACAGCTGCATAAATTTCAAAAGCGCGATAATTTTCAGCGACAATCAACTGTCCTTTGCGAAACAATTCTTCAAACCCAATCACTGCAACTAAGCTAGTATCTTTCAACAAACTAATAAACTCATTTCCTAAAGGCGGGATCATTCGCCGCATAGCTTGGGGAAAAATCACGAAGCGCATAGTTTGCACGGAACTTAAACCTAGTGACTGTGCAGCTTCCGTTTGTCCCACTTCAATAGATTGAATTCCAGCGCGGACGACTTCGGCAATATATGCAGCGCTATTCAAACTTAAAGCAACTACCGCAGCTACTAAGCGATCTAAGTTAAAACTGAAACCAAGTTGTTGAGCGATCGCAGGTAATCCAAAGTAAATCATAAAAATTTGTACTAGCAAAGGTGTTCCCCGAAAAAAATCCACATACGCCCTCGCCACCCAACGCACAACTCTAATCCGAGAAAGGCGGACAATTCCAATTAAGGAACCTCCAATCAAACCCAGCACTACAGAAAGAATTGTCAATTGTAACGTTACGAATGCACCCTGTAAGAGAGTTGGTAAAGACTGCAAAATCACACCAATTGATGTAAATATTCCTGACACACCAGCGCCAGTCTGGTTCTCAAATGGTGATTTATCTGGTAATTGTGGTGGATTAGTTTTAAACCATTTTTGGTAAATTTGGGAGTAAGTGCCATTTTTCAGCACTTTATCCAAACCATTATTGATTAATGCCAGATTGGGAGAGTTTTTAGCTGTAGCGATGCCATAAAACTCCTCTGTTAGTAGCTGCTGTACAACTTTAATGCCCTTGAGATTGCCTGTATTAATTGCATATAAAGTTACAGGCGCATCATTGATTACCGCATCCACATTACCATTGACTAATTCTTGCAGGGCTAAAGGTGCAGAATCAAAGCTGCGAATTTGCACTCCTGGGACACTCTTAGCCTTTGCCGCACCAGTTGTACCAATTTGTACCGCAATTTTTTTATTTTTAAGACTATCAAAGCCAGTAATCTCTTGATTATCTGCACGGATAGCGATCGCCAACCCTGCCTTAAAATAAGGACGCGAAAAAGAAACTGTTTTTGCGCGTTCTGCCGTAATCGTAATCGAACTAATCGCCGCATCTACAGTTTTGGCTTGCACCGCCGGGATAATGCCATCAAAAGGTATACTTTGAAAATCTGCTTTAAAGTTAGCAGCAGTGGCGATCGCATTCATCAAATCGTAAGAAAAACCCTGCAACTCACCGCCTTTGCCTTGAAACTCAAAAGGTGGAAAAGCCGGTTCCGTTGCAACCCGCAAAGTCTTACCCGCACTAGAATTTACATTACAGCCAGCCAATAAAAAACAACTCAACCCTACGACTAAAAAACAGCGCAGCCAACGAACAACAAATCCAGCCATAGCGCATCGAGTGATTTTTTTAGATAAAGGTATTGTGACAGAACAAGGCCCTGCTTACGAAATGCTGACCAATCATCAAAGCGATCGCTTGCGTATTTTCCTCAATCGCCTCAACCCTAGAGAGTTAAGAGTTATGAATTTAATATTTCTCTTAAAACTGCTAAATTTTTGACTAAAATTCAACTCAGCACTATTTAAAGATATTCACGTAAGAAATCAAAGGGATCGTGTTCCAAACACGGTTCAGGTGTTATCAACAGCAAATTGCTCTTGATATCAGATTCAATTTCATCACCGTCTTCCCTGTCAAACAGTTCTATCATAACTTTCCAGTCGCGTTCTTCCAAGGACGTAAACGATGGAGCGTACACCTGTAGATTTGTTGGATAATTCACACGCTAGGCTTGGGTTGACTGCTACAAAATATGGCGTTGCATAGTTGCGGGATGATTTAGCAACTTCTAAAATTCTCCCCCTGCTTCCCCTGCATCCCCTGCCTCCCCTGCTTACCCCAATTCATCTCACTGTTATGCAACGCCCAAAATATTAGTCTTACATGGGAGTCTTATACCAGGATTTATCAGGTAAATATCTTTATACTCCCGATCGCTATGGCTGTGTAGACTCAATTATATCGACACCAAACACCTCAGCAAAACACTTGGCAACACTAGAACGTACCTCTTGACAGGTAATACTCGGAATCCATTCGGCTAAACTGCCTACAGGTTTATCAGCGATGCCGCAGGGGACAATGCGTTCAAAGCCTGTCATATCGGGACAAACATTTAATGCAAAACCGTGCATAGTAATCCAACGGCTGACTTTAATCCCAATAGCAGCAACTTTACGCCCTTCTAACCAAACACCAGTCAAAGACGGAATGCGATCGCCTTGCAATCCGTAAACTGCCAGTACTCGAATTAATACTTCTTCAAGTTGCCGCAAGTACCAATGCAAGTCTTTACGGTAACGTTGCAGATTTAAAATCGGATACCCTACCAGTTGTCCGGGACAATGGTAAGTGACTTCGCCGCCACGTTCGATTTTGTGTACCTCAAATTGACCGTTGTCAAGGGCAAATTTGAGAAATTCTGGATTGCTTCCTTGTCCCAAAGTGTAGACAGGTGGATGCTCTAGCAAGATTAACACATCATCCAGACTGGAGTTATGGATGCGCTCAGTCAGAAGCGATCGCTGCCATTGATGAGCATCCAAGTATGGCAATAATCCTGCATTATATAACAAACAACGGTTATGAGATAGGTTATTACTACGGATCATGCCAAAAATCAACTGAGTTATTGACCAAATATATTTCAACTTACAAGAACCGAATCAACAAATGTCAAGCTATGCAAAGGATTTTAAAGGAACATCAAGGGAATCCACTTTAGAAAATACAAAATGCTAGTTTGAATATATAACCTTAATAGGTGTTGGGAGGAATTCTCTGCAATCAGCATCAGACCAAGACAAGAATAACGAATGCACTGGCTGATGATTCTAATAAATTGTTTGTGTCTCAAACAGGATAAAACTTCTCAGAAGACTTGTGTTATCTATTAACAACAAACAAATCTCCAGGAATACAGAAGGAGTAACCACTAACATTTTTGTAAACGTGGCTTTAATGAAAAAAGCAGTCAAATAAGCTATTGCTGAGACTGCCTTACTTGAGAGTTCTGTGTAGGTATGCCACTGTGTTGCAACCAGTAGGAAACCAGCGCAGAGATAAATGCAAAGTCAATCAGCGCTATGTCTCATTACAAATTAGATGCAACCAACTTAGAGAAAGCGCACCAGTATATCAAAACAGTTCACGATGTGTTTTGGCGGTAGTGATAGACCTTACCGGAACTTCTTTTCATACAAAACAAATTCACATCAAATATTGAGCGGGAGAGTTTACATGAAGCTTGTTATCCACGGCAAAAATATTGAAATTACTGAAGCAATTAGGGATTACGTACATCAAAAGATTGAAAAAGCAGTTAGTCACTTTCAGAACATCACAAATGAAGTGGATGTGCATCTAAGCGTAGCCCGCAATCCCCGAATTAATCCCAAGCAAGCGGCTGAAGTAACTATTTATGCTAATGGTAGCGTCATCCGTGCCGAGGAAAGCAGCGAAAACTTATACGCCAGCATTGATTTAGTAGCAGATAAAATAGCCCGTCAACTGCGTAAATATAAAGAAAGGCGGCAAGATCAGAAAACTCATGCCCAACCAACTAACGAAGTATTAGTTCCGCAACCAGTAGCAGTAGATTTAATAGGCGATCGCACTCCCGAACTGCCTAGCGAAGTCGTCCGCACTAAATATTTTTCCATGCCTCCTATGACTGTTGCAGAAGCTTTAGAACAACTGCAACTAGTGGGACACGACTTTTATATGTTCCGCAATTCTGAAACTGGAGAGATTAACGTAATTTACGAACGCAACCACGGCGGTTACGGTGTAATTCAACCTCGTAATGGTAACGGTCATACCAACGGCAAGAATGGCAAGTCAGCCCATACTAATGTTGTCCCGGAAAAGTTGCACTCGAATAAATAGTGACTAGGGACTGGGGACAAATCAATTAAAAATTAAAAATGTAAAATTAAAAATTTTTAATTTTTAATTCTCTAAAGGATCTGCCCAATCCCCAATCCCCTACTTAACTGCAAGCTGTTGCAACGTTTTCAGCGCTTCTTCAACGTGACCTTTAAAGTTAAACATTGAATCAAACACATATTGCACAACTCCCTGTTGGTCAATTACGTAGGTAACGCGACCGGGAAATAAACCAAAAGCTGCGGTTGCACCATATAGCTTTCGTACTTGGTCGCCCTTGTCACTCAATAGAGTAAAAGGTAGATTGTGCTTTGCAGCAAATTTTTGGTGCGATTCGCTGGAGTCACCACTGACACCAATCACTTCAGCGCCAGCACTTTTAAAAACTTCGTATTGGTCGCGAAAAGCGCAGGATTCTGCCGTACATCCGGGTGTGTCGTCCTTGGGATAAAAGTACAGGACAACCGCTTGTTTACCTCGAAAATCCTTAAGGCTTACTGTTGAGCCGTTTTGAGCAGGTAAAGTGAAATCAGGAGCAGTATCTCCAACTTTAATTGACATGGCTACTAATAAAATTCAAGATTTGATAGAAATTGAATTGGTCAACGTCAATACGTTATTCCAGAAATTTTTTGTCTACTTACATTGAAGAAGAATTCACTAGTCAGAATGGCTTTCGTGGGAGATTCAAAATCCCCACAAATTGTTTTGCAGCAAATCCCAGAATTCAATTCTGAATTCTGGCTCCTGATTCCTGAATTCTTTCTTAATAAAATTTTACCTTGTATCAGAGTATATAAATTTTGCTTGATTACTTGCATCAGGCGGGGTAGCTTAGATACTCATCAAAGATAAAATTCCGCTTATGCGCCTGACTTCACTGGATGTATTTCGTGGCATTACCATCGCTGGGATGATTCTCGTCAACATGATGGGAGTCGCAGATGATGTATATCCACCCTTCGCTCATGCTGATTGGCATGGCTGCACGCCAACTGATTTAGTATTTCCCTTCTTTCTGTTCATTGTTGGTGTAGCAATGACTTTCTCGCTGTCAAAGTACACCGAAGCTAACAAACCCACCAAGGCTGTTTATTGGCGAATTTTACGCCGCGCCGCCATTCTTTTTGCTATAGGGTTACTGTTGAATGGATTTTGGAATAAGGGTATTTGGACTTTTGACTTAAGTAGTATCCGAGTTATGGGGGTGTTGCAGCGCATCAGTCTTACATATCTGCTGGCTTCCTTGGCAGTTCTGAACCTGCCACGTAAAGGTCAATGGATACTAGCAGCAGTGTTACTCATCGGCTACTGGCTAGCGTTAATGTATGTATCAGTTCCTGGTTATGGCGCGGGAATACTGACACGGGATGGCAACTTCGGCGCTTATATTGACCGATTGATTATACCCCAAGCACATCTGTATGCAGGCGATGGTTACAAAAACCTGGGAGATCCAGAGGGACTATTCAGCACTATCCCTGCGATTGTTAGTGTCTTGGCTGGCTACTTTACAGGGCAATGGATACGCAGCCAACCAGTAAAATCGCGCACGAGTGTAGGTTTAGCATTATTTGGCATCGGCTGCTTGATTATTGGTTGGGCGTGGGGGTGGACATTCCCCATCAACAAAAAGCTGTGGACAAGTTCTTATGTTGTCTTTACTAGCGGTTGGGCGTTACTGTTGCTAGCGGCTTGCTACGAACTCATCGAAGTGCGGCTGATACGTCGCTGGAGTAGACCTTTTGAAATTATGGGCTTAAATGCGATCGCCCTTTTCGTTGCATCCGTGTTATTAATTAAAATCTTAGTCAAAACCACTATTGGCTCTGGTGAAAACGCTCCTAGCACCTACAATTGGATTTACCAGAATGTCTTCGCATCTTGGGCGGGTGCGCTAAACGGTTCACTCTTATTTGCCCTAGTCACCGTTTTATTGTGGTTAGCAGTCGGTATATTAATGTATCGTCAACGCTGGTTTCTCAAAGTCTAACCTCTGCGCCTTTGCGTGAATTAATTACCCCTACTCTTCCACATTAAAATCCACCTTATCGTAAATATCCGCCAACAAAACTTGGCAAGGAACAGAAGCCAAGTTTAAACTTTCTTCCCCATCTTCATATTCCGAAAATATCCATTTATTATTCTCCGTTTTAAAGTACTGCTCAACATGCATTTTGTACTGGTCAATGAGAATATATTCGTGAAAACTAAGAATCGACCGATAAGCAGCAAACTTTTCATCTCTGTCATAACTTTTAGTAGATTTTGATAACACCTCAGCAATAAATATTGGATTAATCAGAGTGTCTTGTCTTCCTTCTTGATACTCTAAAGGAATTCTCACTACCATCACATCAGGATAAGTGTGAATTCGCCTGTTAGGAATCCAAAGACGTTGGTCAGTCACAAAGACTTGATAAGGTTGACGCTTGAGAAGAAAATTTAGCGTACCACTTAAGTTAAGAGCGATTTGGTTGTGATTCGGTGTTCCGCCTGTCATTTGGATAATTTGACCATCAATATATTCATGACGTTCTTCTGAATTAAGTTCGAGTTCTAGATATTCTTCGAGTGAATAGCAGCGTTGTTCTTGTAATTGCATAATCATTCTTCACTTTTGGGCGAACCATATAAATAGCGATTCAAATTTTTTGACATATCAGTTGGAAGTTTTGCCCATTCTGCTAACGAAATTTGGAGTGTAATCTCATTAATAAAATCTAAAAAAGATTGATAAAACAAATTAATCGTTCTTTTGCAGCCATACTGTTGACCTTATTTTAGGTTTGCTTGATAATGATAGATTTTCTCCTAAGTTGCCAAATTCTTGGGGCGTGAATTGAGATAGCTTGTAACTTAGAGTCTGTGAAAATAGCGGCGATGTTTATTAGGCTTTTGATTCTATTTCAATTAGCTAAATACCAAGAAATTATAGAAATACTAAATTCTCAAGGTAGATAGCTGAATTAGTATAGAACCAAGCTTGACATTTTGAGCCAGTTAACTGATTTTTTTACTGTAGTCAACACAATGACTGCATTAGTTACCCCAACACCTCCACTTGTTCGTTTGCATTAAGTTCATCGAGAATGCGCCAAATTTCTTGTAACATTGGCTCTATCCCAGTGCGAGTCACTGCGGAAATTATAAAAATAGGGGCGTAAGAGAGGTGATTGAGTTGGGTAGCCAGCGCCTCTAAATCCACTGTTTCGCGATCGACTGCATCAATTTTGTTGAGTGCGAGAATTTGCGATCGCTTTGCTAAACCCCGTCCGTATGCTTGCAATTCTTGCTGAATTGTATTGTAATCTCTGATAACATCTTCACTTGTAGCATCAATCAGATGCAACAGTACCCGCGTGCGTTCGATATGGCGTAAAAAATCATGTCCCAACCCTGCACCTTGAGCTGCACCCTCAATCAATCCGGGAATATCGGCGAAAACTGTACCATCACCAGTCGGTTTCCGCACTACACCCAAATTTGGGATGAGGGTAGTGAAGGGGTAATCTGCGATTTTCGGACGTGCAGCTGACAAAGATGAAATTAAAGTGGATTTCCCCGCATTTGGTAAGCCAATAATCCCCACTTCCGCCAAAAGTTTTAACTCCAAGCGTAGCTGCTTTCTTTCTCCCTCTAATCCAGGAAGGGCATATTCCGGGGCGCGGTTGCGGTTACTTAAGAAATGCTGATTTCCCAGTCCGCCTTTACCACCTTCGGCAATCCGCAATTTTTCTCCAGCTTTGATTAGATCGCCAAGTAAAGCACCTGTTTCGGCATCATAAATAGCTGTACCGCAAGGAACTTCGATAATCAAATCCTTGCCATTTGCCCCAGTGCGGTTATTTGGCCCGCCGCGGCCACCATTGTCTGCTTTAAAAAGATGGTTGTATCTGAAATCTAGTAAGGTTTGCAGGTTTTCCTCGGCAACAAAAATTACCGAACCGCCTCGTCCGCCATTACCACCAGAGGGACCGCCAGCTGGTACATACTTTTCCCGACGGAAGGCAACAATGCCATCTCCACCCTTACCAGCTTCAACTTCAATTTCTGCTTGATCGATAAATTGCATAGTTAGTCAGTTGTTAGTTGTCAGTTGTCAGTTGTCAGTTGTCAATTACCACTAACAATTGACGACTGACTACTCACCTAAATATATGGTGAAACATCTTCACCACATTCATCTGCCAGATAGGAGAGGGCGCGAAAACGTAAACCTACAAGTTGTTCGTACAGCGGGTTGATTTTACACATCGCTGGGATATGAACGATCTTGCGTCCAAACAAGGTGACATCTCGTTCAAAGGGACATTGGGAGGGAATCATTTTGCACAAAAAACGAGCAACTCTGGGATCTTCGATGTCTAGTCCGTCCAGCCAGTCGCGCATGGGGTCGAGTGGATCGCATGGATATGTTTTGGGTAAGGCTGGGGCGGGGACTACCTGCTGTTCTTTTTGTTCAAACGTATGTCGCAGGGTTTTCAGTACATCCTCTTGCAGTTCCAAAGATTGGCAAAACTGGTGCAGGATTTCGTCTTCACTAAGAGAATATGTACCATCTGCGATCGCAATCATCACCCCTGTACGTAAGAAATTTTCCGCTGCTGGTGTGCCTTTACCCAACACTGCGGCTAATTCCTCTGGTGTAATTACTTCTAGGGATTCCCATTTTAAGCTAGGAGCTAATTCTTCCTTGGTGATACTGGCAATTGACTGTTGTTCTTGTTCGTCAAAGTTACCATCTGCCCAAGCAATAGTGAGCAGTCCACGTAACCAAGCGGCAATTTGTTCCCTACTGTAGGGGGATTGAACGACACTTGTCATACACTCACGCCTCAAGCTTTTCTCGGTCAATACTAGGCTACCTTTAAGCAGGCTAAATTGTTACACGGTTAATTTAGATACTTTTAAGATTTATTTTTTGAAGGCAGAAGGCAGGAGTAGAGACGCGATTAATCGCGTCTGTACAAGAGTTATTCTTTTTGTCCCCCTTCGGGTTCGATGGTGACGCTCCTTCTGGTGCGTCCGCTTACGCGAACGTCGCTATCGCTAGCGCTAACGCAACCGACGGAAAACGGAGCCACTCCGGTCTTGGGGTCTCCCCAAGTAGAGGAAGTGGCATTCAGGACTGCGACTGTCTCACCGTGTCCCCGCGTCCTCCACTCCCTATTTTTACGGTGAGATTATGAATTATACTCACTCAATACTCAATACTCAGGACTTAGGATGCCCTCTGGTCGGACGCACGATCGCATTACTTTATATGCTCTGCCTTTTGTGGCGGGTGTCACTTTCTGGCAGACTCGCAGTGGTAATGTGACTTTGTTGGTTGCAGGCGGGTTTCTGTTTGGGGGGCTAATGTTTGGCCCTGATTTGGATATTTATTCTGTTCAATACCAGCGCTGGGGTTTCTTGCGTTGGATTTGGCTACCTTATCAAAAAAGTCTCCGCCATCGGTCTTTCTTATCTCATGGGCCAATTATTGGCACAATACTGCGGGTAATCTATCTTGGCTGTTTGCTAGCTATCTTGGCAATTTTCATTTTACCTATCGCCACAAAGCTGTGGAATCTAACTTTTACTTGGCAAGATTTGGGTGCAACTATTGGGCGATCGCTCACTATTTACAGTACAGAATTTCTCGCCCTATTTTTGGGTTTAGAACTCGGAGCAATGAGCCATTCTCTAAGTGATTGGAGTGGTTCGGCATATAAGCGTGTGCAGAAGCAGGGGATTCGCGCCTTACTTTCAAGTAGCAAAAGTAAGAAGCGTAAACCGACAAATCGCGGTAGTCGTAGGGCAGTGAGGCAGGGGAAGCAGGGGAAGCAGGGGGAGTAGGAGAATAAAAATTACAACTAACAATTGACTAAGGACAAATGACAAATGACAAATAACAAAACACATTTGGCAGCGTTGCAAGAATTAATTGAGGTGGTGGCAAAATTGCGATCGCCTGATGGTGGCTGTCCGTGGGATTTGGCGCAAACTCCCGAAACGCTGATACCCTATGTAATCGAAGAAGCTTATGAAGTGGTAGATGCGATAAAAAGTAGGGAAAAGGAAGCGATCGCAGAAGAGTTAGGAGATTTACTTTTACAGGTAGTACTTCAAGCCCAAATCGCTAGCGAATTCGGACAATTTTCTCTGCAAGAAGTTGCTCAGGGAATTTCTCAAAAGTTAATTCGCCGCCACCCCCATGTCTTTGGTGACGTATCGGTGCAAAGTGTGGATGAAGTACGGCAAAACTGGGAACAAATCAAAGCTGCGGAAAAAGGCGAAACATCTTCGGACAATCAAAAACTCAGCGCTAAACTCAGTCGCTATGGACGTACTCTACCCCCACTGATGGCAGCAATGAAAATTTCCCAAAAGGCTGCTGCTGTAGGGTTTGAGTGGGAAAATATTGATGGAGTCTGGGAAAAGTTTCATGAGGAATTAGCCGAGTTTCAACAAGCTTTGGCTGAGGAAACACCTGAACGCCAACAAGCAGAATTAGGTGATTTACTGTTTGCAGTTATTCAGCTAGCTCGTTGGCATAATCTCGATCCTAGTGAAGCGTTACAGGGTACAAATCAGCGATTCGTGCAGCGATTAGAAAAAATGGAGGCAGTTGTTGACCGCCCCCTTTCTGATTACAGTTTGGATGAGTTGGAGACTCTCTGGCAGCAGGCAAAAGCACAATTGGCCAAAGAGCAGTAATATATCTACTTTACAATTTGATGGTGACAGTTTTAACTTCGGTATATTGCTGCAAGCCATATTCGCCTAATTCTCGGCCAATACCAGATTGCTTGAATCCACCGAAGGGTGCAGCAGCATCGAATACATCGTAGCAATTTACCCAAACTGTACCAGCACGTACGCTGTTAGCGATCGCATGGGCTTTAGTGATATCCTTTGTCCACACGGCGGCGGCGAGTCCGTACATTGTGCTATTTGCCCGTTGAATTACTTCGTCGATGTCTTTGAACTTAATAATACTCATCACTGGGCCGAAGATTTCCTCTTGGGCAATCTTCATATCGTCACGGACATCGGCAAAGACTGTAGGTGCAATGAAGAAACCCTCTTCGCCTACTTGATTTCCACCACATAGCATCTGGGCACCTTCGCGCATTCCCGACTCGATGTAACTCATCACTTTGTCGAATTGGTCTTTATCTACCTGGGGTCCTTGTGCTGTGTTGGCATCAAAGGGGTTGCCGACAATGCGCTGTTTGGCTTGTTCGACACTCTTAGCAACGAACTCGTCATAGCATTTTTCTTCGACGAACAGCCGCGAACCAGCGCAGCAGCATTGACCTTGATTGAAGAATAGGGCATCGTGGGAACCAGCGATCGCTGCATCCATGTCAGCATCCGCAAAGACAATGTTAGGACTCTTGCCACCAAGTTCGAGAGTGACGCGCTTGAGGTTGCTTTTAGCAGCGGCTTCCATAATCAGATGCCCTACCTCAGTGGAACCAGTGAATGCCACTTTATCAACATCCATGTGGCGAGCAATCGCTGCTCCGGCGGTTGGCCCGTATCCTGATAAAATATTCACTACACCAGGGGGGAAACCAGCTTCAACAATCAATTCACCTACTCGTAGTGCTGATAAAGGTGTTTGTTCTGCTGTTTTCATCACTACAGTGTTGCCAGTTGCCAAAGCTGGTGCCAGCTTCCACGCCTGCATTAACAGTGGGAAATTCCAAGGGATAATCTGACCTACCACGCCCACAGGCTCATGGCGAGTGTAGCAGAAGTACGGCCCGTTAATTGGGATAGTTTTACCTTGTACTTTATCAGCCCAGCCTGCATAGTAGCGGTAGCAGGCGATGACTAGCTTCAAGTCACCTAACGAGTTGTGTAGCGGCTTGCCGTTATCTAGAGTTTCTAGTCGCGCCAACTCATCGATATTCTGTTCGATTAAGTCGGCTAGCTTGTGAAGTAATTCGCCGCGACGGGTGGCAGATATCTTCGGCCATTCTCCACTATTGAAAGCAGTGCGGGCTGCTTGTACTGCTTTATCTACATCCGGGGCATCTGCTTCTGCTACTTCACAGATTACCTCACCTGTAGCTGGATTAATCGTTTCAAATCGGCGACTGCTGACGCTTTCTACCCACTCATTATTAATCAGCAGTTGGGTTGGACCGATTTTGACCTGTTGTCCTGGTACTGTTGCTGTAACCATCAGGCCTCCTTAAGCTCTAAAAAAATTTGCTTAAATCTATTAATTATGTTTTCTCAAATACAGCAAATTTTGGGATTTTCTTTGTTTATTCTTTGGAATTTTATAACAAAAATTAACATATCAATTGATGGGTCAACAAAATTTAATCAATTACAAGAACAGAAAAATGATGCCTATAAATAGATTATTCAAGGGATTCGCTGTTGTCTTGACAGCGATGGGAGCCATAGTAATTATTTGGTTGGTAGTTTACTTGGTACAGTCGCAACTAAGAATGTCATCCTCCCTTGAAGGAGACCCTGTAGGTATTAGGTTAAGTTCTCGATGGGATGAGAGGGAGGCAGGGGGAGATAAAACTAATGATTCCAAACTCAGCACTTTCTGAATGCTGGCTACAGCTATAACTAAAGAAATGGAGGCAGTTGCTAACCGCCTCCTTAGAGATTAAAGCTTGGATGTATTGAGAAATGCTCTGACAACAGGTTAAAAATTCGACTACCTGCTGTTCAAAAACATAATCAAGACCACTCCTAGGATAATCGATCCGCCACCGAGGATGAATGACCAGAAGCGATGGTAACTGTTGACAATGGTGCCATTTTCACTTTGGAGTTGGATCAAATCCATCCAAGGTGCAACGCCTCGACGGAACCAACCTACAGCCCCAACTTGTTCGCCAATCAAGCTTTGTACTCGCTTCATCCCAAACAGGAAATTACCAATGGGGCCAAAGCGTGAGGCGTAATGCAGATAAAGCATACCGCTACGGTCTTGAATTTTTAAATCGGAACCAAATTTATAGCCAGCGTCACCACGACCGATTAATTGACCTTCCAGTTTTGCTGGTTGTCCGCGCAACGGACTGGCGTAAGGGTCTGACATGAGGGTGAGAATGTCAGTTTCTGGTGCTTGCTTGTAGCTGGGAAACATCACAAGGGCTTTGATCAAAATTCCTATGCCTAAACCGATGAGTGGCATACCTAGTGTTAAACCTGGGTTTGCAGAACTTGACCCCAGGATAACGCCAATTACCAAGCCAGCTAAGAAACCAATAGTTTCAGCACCGTACAATACAATATCTAACAAGAAGTTACCGTAAAGCTTACTCTTGTTGAGGTTTTTGCCTTCTCCTACAACTCGTCCCATGTCAAACTCAGTTGGCAAACCCAGCTGTTCGGCATAGGTGCTAAGGGCACGGACTCGCTTACCAGTTAGGGGGTGAGTCGAATTTAACTCCATCCACCAACCCCAGGGGTTAAACATATCCCATAAAAAGACGCGACCAATTTTTTCGGGGTCGGATGCAATACGGTAGGCAGTTCCTGTGGAAGCAGCAGCTTTCGGGTCATAAATACCCAAGGCGCGAGTTCCTTCAATTAAACGGCTGGGTTCTTGCGACCTGGAACCTTCTTCGAGAATCCCGTAAGCAATTTTCACTAAAGCGCGGGATAGTCCGTTGGGGTTGCCTGTACTTTCTGCGGCAAAGTGGTCAGCAAAGTATTCCCGCGTGCGAGAAAGGTACAGCAGTAGGTAAGTACCAATGATGTAAAAGATATAGGCGATTAAACCAGCTGTTTGGATGGCATCTTTAATTTTGTTATCGCCGCCGCCACGACCCAATCTTCTAGCTGTACTGTAAATCAAATAGCAAATCTGCACTAAGGTAGATGCTATCGTCATAACTGCAAAGTCCCAATGGACAATGTGCCCTAATTCGTGGGCGTAAACGGTAGCAACTTCATCATCATCTAGGTAAGTGAAGAGTCCTTGACTGACGACTAACCGGGCACTGTTAGGCAATGAACCGTAAGTAAAAGCAGTAGGGTTTTGGTCGTTAATGATTCCTAGACGAGGTGTTTTGAGATTTTTCTGCTGGCAGACTTGACGAATAACTTTAGCTGTCTCTGGACTGAGGCTTTCAACTTCTGCCAACTCTACCCAGCGAGTTTGGTAAAGCCAGCTTTGGGTTAAGTCCATCAGGAACGGAGAGAGGAAAAAGGCAGCGATATTGAAAATTAATGTAATACCAATAGCGATCGCTAGTCCCTGGAGTGGATCGTTGCTACCCAAAATCAATACTAAGCTCAAACCTAAAACCAATACCATGCCAAATAGCAAGGTCATGGTGACTCCAGAGGCTAGCACCAAACTGCCACCCACACCTCCCATCGCTAATTTCACACCAGCAGTCGCAGCACGTCCCGCTTTTTGGATAGCACTAGATTGGGTGGTTGGCGCTTGAGGAAAGGATTGACGGGCTTGTTCTGCCCAACTGCGAACCTGTGGGTTTTCGCTAACGATTAACTTTTGCCACAGACTCATAGCTTTTTCGATTTCCCCTATACCTTGATAGGCTTTCATCAGCCACATCTGTGCTGAAAGGTATTCTGAGGAATTGCGGTCGCTACAATTGCGGCAGAATTGTTCTAATAATTCAACTGCTTCTTGATAACGTCCTTGTTGAAAGGCATCTAATCCAGATTGCAATGACATAAAGTCTCCTTGACAAAGGAGTGGTATTTGATCCATTAATACTCAATGGATTCACTGCTCGTCATCGCAATTACGGAAATGTCCGCAGTATTAAAAATTGCGAGCTAAAAAACGGCAGCTTGAATGTTAGTCATCACAGCTTAAGCTTGATTGCAACAAATTCAATATTAATCAAAGCCATATTGCATTCGATTTAGAACCGCCATAGCACAAGTTTAATTCTTATAGTATTTCTATAGCTTCCATTGTTTTATTCAATGAGCTACGTTGTTCTATTCCGATAAACTAATACTTTAGTGCTTGCTCCTTGATTTGAGGTGGGCATTAGTCCCGCCCTTTTCTCTTTGCTTTTAACAATTCCTCAGCCTCAGCTGGAAATTTCTACTACTTTGTTGACTGGGCGATCGCCTGAATTTTTACATAAGAAAAATTGGATTTTTTCAGTATATCAACGGGTTCCATTAGTATACCCAGCGTAGAAGATAGTTGACAGTTTAAGTAGCATGATTTCATGTGGTGGGCTTCACCGCCTACCATTTTTTTGCTGCAACACCTTATTGCATCAGCCGCAGCATCATATATATCGTGTCCAGTTAAAGACCGATCGTTAAGACCGCAGACGGGCAGGGTTTTGTGGCTCTTCTGCATAGATTCGGGAATTATAACTAATTAGCCGGACTTAATATTACAAGGTATTTAGATCCCTCCCCTAGTTCTCCCCGATTTCATCCTAATCTTCTAGAAGTCATCGAAGCATTCTTACAGAAGCTCTGGGTGCTGTAAATAAGGAGGAGAACAATGCAAATCAAACATAGCCGCATCTTCCGTCAAACAGCCCTTGAGCGCTTGTCTTCACCAGAACAACTTGAGCAAGCAATACATGTGGTGAAACCTCAAGGGTGGTTGACTTTATCGGCCTTGAGTTTTGTGGTTGCTGTGGCTGGTGTCTGGAGTGTGTTTGGCAGAATTCCTCTTACAGTCACAGGACAAGGCATTCTAATTAAACCGCACCATGTTGTAGAATTTCAAGCACCCAGTTCCGGCCCATTGCTAACTTTGAATGTCAAGCCAGGAGATATAGTCAAACAAGGTGATGTGCTGGGCATTATCGACCAATCGGCACTGAAGCAGCAGCTACAGCAAGAGCAAGTGAAATTGCAACAATTGCAAACCCAGAATCAAGAAACAGATAGGCTGCAAAAGCTGTTGATTGACCAACAAATCATCACCCTTGGGCAGCAGAAAATGGATCTGGAAAATAACCTACGTCGAGAGCAAAGTGCGCCGAAGCTACGCGCTCAAACGCTGAGTGCGATCGCGCAAAAACGTCAAAGCATCAATTCCCGCAAGCAACAAATCAACTACTTACTGCAAACCCTCAAAGCACGGGTTGATAACCGTCGTCGCCTCTTTGGAGAGCATGTCATCAGTCAAGATATGGTGGTGCAAGCCGAGCAAGAATACTTTAACACTCACAGCGAACTATCGGATATTGACGTGCAACTCAAGGATTTAGAAATCCAAGAAACTACCACGCAACGAGAATACCTAGAAAATCTCAATAAGATTGACGAAATCAAAACAAAAATTAAAGACCTGAATACTCAAAATACTAAATTACGCGAACAAGACCTGAAGCAATCAATTGACAAAGCAAATCAGATTCGAGAAGTAAAGCAGCGGCTTGCCCAATTAGAATTGCAACTATCTCAAGAAAGTAGAATCATCAGCAAATACAATGGTCACATTCTAGAAGTCAGCGCTGTTCCCGGTCAAATCATCAATCCAGGTAATCGCTTGGGGTCAATCGAAGCTGAAAAACCAAATTCCCAACTTGTTAGCCTTGTTTACTTTGCCAATAAAGATGGCAAGCAAATCAAGTCAGGGATGGCTGTACAAGTCACTCCCAGTTTTGCCAAGCGCGAACGCGAAGGTGGTATTGTCGGGGCGATCGCAAATATTTCTTCCTTTCCTGTAACTACACAAGATATTACAGCGATCGTCGGTAACAAAGAAATTGCCGCCAGTCTTGCGGGTAAAGGTGAAGGTCAGGTGCAAGCTTTTGTCCAACTCCAAGAAGACGCAACCACAGCCAGCGGTTACAAATGGTCATCTTCTGAGGGATCCTCTCTTAAATTATCCTCTGGTACAACTACCTCAGTTCAAGTCAAAGTTGGAGAAAAAGCACCAATTTCTTATATTATTCCTATCCTCCGTTCTTGGACTGGAATTTATTAAATTGGAGACTGGGGATGAGGGAGATGAGGGGCAGAGGGGCAGGGGGCAAGGGAAAGATAGAACTTGAAATATTAAGCTCAAAGCCTCATTAATCAAGTTTAAAGCTTCATTCATGGAACTTCAAACTCATCTTGTCCTTAATCTCTAGTCATCAATCAAATGTTTGCTTCCCATTTATTTCCGCAATTGAAACCAAATCGAGTTCGTACTTCCACACTTTTACAAATGGAGGCGGTCGAATGTGGTGCGGCGGCTTTGGGAATTATTCTGAACTATTACGGTCGGTTTATTCCCCTAGCTAAACTGCGGGAAGACTGTGGTGTTTCGCGGGAGGGCAGCAAAGCTTTTAATATTCTCAAAGCTGCCAAAAACTATGGACTCAATGCCAAAGGTTTAAAACTACCTTTGGAAATGGTGACAACCCTTCGCCCACCGTACATTGTCTTTTGGAATTTCAACCATTTTCTTGTGGTAGAAGGATGTGGGAAAAAGCGCGTCTACCTCAACGATCCTGCCAGTGGTCGCAGAACTGTTAGCTGGGAAGAATTCGATCGCGCTTACACTGGTGTTGTTCTGAGAATGGAACCAGGAGCAAACTTTCACAAAGGAGGCAAAAAAAGTCACATCATCTCAGCCTTAAGTAGTCGCTTGCAAAACTCATGGGGTACTATTGTGTTTTGTCTGCTGGCAGGGTTGTTGCTGACTCTACCTCGGTTAGCGATACCAGCTTTTTCGCAGGTGTTTATCGATGAGATTTTAGTCCAAGATCGTCAAGACTGGTTGCGACCTTTGCTGTTAGGAATGATAATGACTGCGGTATTGCAAGCATTACTTGCTAGATTGCGACTTACTTACCTGCGGCGATTGATGGTTAAGTTGTCAGTCAGCACGTCAGGACAGTTTCTCTGGCACATTCTGCGATTGCCAGTAGGATTCTATGCCCAGCGCTTTGCTGGGGAAATTAGTAGCCGAGTGCAACTCAATGACAAAGTAGCGGAAGTACTTTCAGGGCGTTTGGCAACCACAGTAATTGACGCAGTGATGATGGTCTTTTACTTGCTAATTATGATCCAATACAACTTAGTACTAAGTGCGATCGCAGTTGGTTTTGCTCTAATTAATATTCTCGCCCTCCTATTTTTATCGCAAACTCGTGTCGATGCCAATATGCGGCTGGCTCAAGAATATGGCAAGGTTGGTGGGGTGACGGTTAGTGGTATCCAAAGCATAGAAACCATCAAAGCTTCTGGACTAGAGTCAGATTTATTTGCTCGGTTTGCTGGATATTATGCTAAAGCCATCAACGCTCAACAAGAATTAGACTTACAAACTCAAATTCTCACCACTTTACCCACAACTTTAACAGCCCTAACGACAGCTTCTATCCTGCTGGTTGGTGGTTTCCAAGTAATGAGCGGAAATCTCAGTATTGGGATGCTAGTTGCCTACCAAAGTTTAACCCAGAGCTTTTTACAACCAGTCAATAGCCTCGTCAATTTTGCCAGTACACTCCAAGATTTAGAAGCTGACTTAAACCGCCTTGATGATGTCTTGCAAAATCCGGTTGATGTGGAAGTGGATAGGAGAGGGGAAGCAGGGGAGGCTGAGGAAGTAAATTCTTCCTTGTCTCCCTTGTCTCCCTCATACCCCTCTATTCCTCTGCTCAATTTACAGGGTCACGTTGAATTACGAAATGTCACATTTGGCTACAGCCGGGTGGAATCGCCTTTAGTTGAGAACCTGAGTTTGAGTGTCAGGCCGGGTCAAAGGGTAGCGCTTGTAGGAGGAAGTGGTTCTGGTAAATCTACAATTGCTAAATTAATTTGCGGTCTTTATCAGCCTTGGGAGGGAGAAATATATTTTGATGGTATACCGCGATCGCAAATTCAGCGCTCTGTTCTAGCTAACTGTTTAACCATGGTTGAACAAGATATCTTTTTATTTGCTGGGACTGTGCGGGAAAACCTCACTCTCTGGGATTCAACTGTGTCAGAAGCTGATTTAGTGCATGCTTGCCAAGATGCAGCTATTCACGAAGCAATTGTGTCTATGCCTAAGAAATATGACACCGAGTTGATTGAAGGCGGTATGAATATTAGTGGTGGGCAACGTCAGCGTTTAGAAATTGCCCGCGCTTTAGTGAGAAATCCTACAATATTAGTACTGGATGAAGCAACCAGCGCCCTAGATGCACAAACCGAGCAGATTATTAACCATAACTTACAACGGCGTGGTTGTTCGTGTATCGTAGTAGCCCACCGTCTCAGTACAATTCGCGATTGCCATGAAATTATTGTGCTAGAGCAAGGTAAAATCGTGCAGCGTGGCACCCATGAAGAATTATGGCAGCAAGGCGGAACTTATGTACGTCTACTCCATGCAGCAGAGGCATAATATCAAGTTCAAGTGAATACTAATCGTTAAGGCTGATACGGTGAACTAGGAATACAGGAGGGGAGCCACTGTGTTAGTTTAACTACATTTTGTATCTCATAACTAAAACAGCGTCATGTCACACCATTTGGGATTTTAGATTGTCAAAGAGCTACCATATAAGCTTTTGGGTGTTCGATCTGGCGTAATCATTTTTCAAATTTGTATTAGTAATGAAAGTCATAACGTTACTAAAGGCACTTTTTGCAAGACTCTTTCTCGTTTTAACCACACAACCGCTTGACAAAAATTTATAGTGTTGTACCTTTAATTACACGATCCAAGTAATGTTAAGTTTTAATTATGTTTAGTGATGCAATTATTCAACCTGAATTATTAAATAACAAAACTTATAACCAGCAAAAGGCCCGCCAGATTCTTCCTATACAAGAATTAAGTGTTTTGAACGATCGCTGCAACCGTAAAGGGCTGGTTCATTTAACTGGACATCTAACTATCATTGGATGCAGTGGTTACTTATGGGCAACGAACTTTAGCAATTGGTCGCTGGCAATACCGGCACTGGTGATTTACGGCTTTAGTTTAGCTACCATGTTTGCACCTATGCACGAAGGTATTCACAGAACTCCTTTTGCAAACAATCGCTTGAATGATATTGTTGCTTGGTGTGCAGGCTTGCTCTCGTTTTATAACAGCACGTTCTACCGTCACTATCACAAGTGGCATCATCTCTACACTCGCGTTCCCGGCAAAGATCCGGAACTAACTGACCTCACACCAAGTAACCTGAGTGAATACTTGTTGGTACTTAGTGGTTTACCTTGGTGGGTGGACAAGATACGCGGGCATTTTCGCGCTATCCTCGGGCAACTTGATGATTGTCCATTTATACCAGAAGCCGCAAGAGCCGAAGTTACTCGCTCTACTCGCTGGCAATTAACTGTTTATGCAGCTGCGATCGCTCTCTCAATTACAGTGGGTCAACCTTGGTTTATACTCTATTGGTTGCTACCGTTATTTGTAGGTCAGCCGATTCTGCGTTTTATTCTCTTTGGGGAACATACAGGTTGCTCTCTTGACGCTAATTTGCTGACAAATACGCGCGTAACATTGACGCTCTGGCCTGTACGATTTCTTATGTGGAATATGCCATTTCATGCAGTACACCATTTGTACCCATCAATTCCGTTCCACGCACTGCCTAAAGCGCATCAGCGGCTGAGTTCACACTTTGCCCATGTCGATTCAGGCTACATCAAAGTCAACCGCGATATTGTAGCTAAATTGGGACAGCTATAGTAATTCGTAATTCGGCGTTGCATAACAGTGGGATGAATTGGGGTAAGCAGGGGAGGCAGGGGATGCAGGGGATGCAGGGGAAGCAGGGGGAGAATTTTAGAAGTTGCTAAATCATCCCGCAACTGTGCAACGCCCGTAATTCGTAATTTGTAATTGAGACATACTTCAAAACAATGAATCCTTACAGTAATATATCTCAAGAAAATCCTTTAATTTTGGCAATACATACTGCTGTTAAAGGAAGAGCTAGATATAAGGTAAATGGACTTCATCATTCGGAATCTCTCAAAAGATACCTAGAATTGCGATTGTCACAGAAGCAAATAATTACGCAAGTTCGTGCTAACGATCTCACAGGAAATGTTCTTGTTATTTTCCCTTCAAATGTCAGTCCAAATGCGATCGCTTTACTCCTGCAAGATGTTGTCTTAGACTTCAAACAAAAAGTCAGACAACTACCTGTAGGAAAAGCTCAGATCGTAACAGGCACAGAACCAGTCAAAAATTTTCCTCAAACACTCATACACAAACAATTAAACAAAGTTAGCAATCAGCTGATTTTTGTATCTGGAACGGTATTTAGCCTTGTCTTAGCCACTGGATTACTGCACAGATACAATCTAGACACAGGCATTTTATTAGCAATTCAAAAGCTGCACACACCACTTTTGGATCGTATTATGGTTGGCATAACTTTTCTTGGCGATCCACTAGTTTTACTGTTAATTTGTTTGGGATTGGAAATTAACCTACTGCATGATAACCGTCGCCGGGAAGCAAATACTTTGGGCATAGCAGCAGTCAGTGCAGTAGGCTTAAATTATTTACTGAAAGTGCTTTTTGGTAGAGTACGTCCAGCACTGTGGAACCGTATTATTAATGTGGGACACCACAGCTTTCCCAGTGGTCATGCAATGGTGTCAATGGTGCTTTACGGTTTCATTGGCTATATTTTGGCAAAGCAATTTCCTCAATGGCAAAAACAGATTTTCATCTCGACCATTCTTTTGATTGTTGCAATCGGTTTTACTCGGCTTTATCTAGGCGTACACTGGCCTACTGATGTCATAGCTGGCTATGCTATAGGTTTAGTAGCGTTGATGGCTTGCATTCTCTACTTGAAAGGGCATAGGGAGATGAGGGAGACGCGGAGAATAACTCCTGACAACTGACAACTAACTCCTCATTCAGCACTCGTAAAAGTTTTTTGTTGTTGATAACGCTGTTTAAACTGCTGTTGTTGTTGTTTATGATCCACAATTGGCTCAGGGTAGTCAAGACCGTGACGCTCCAATGGTGAAATTTTACCAGTAACTAAATATTCTGTATCCACAGAACGCAGTTCGGGAACCCATTGCCGAATATACTCACCTTCGGCATCGAATTTTTGTGCTTGACTAGCTGGGTTAAAAATCCGCACGGGTTTGGGATCCATACCACTAGAAGCACTCCATTGCCAACCGCCATTGTTAGCAGATAAATCACCGTCAATTAGCTTCTGCATAAAGTATTTTTCGCCCAATTGGGGATTAATTAACAAGTCTTTGGTTAGGAAACTGGCGACAATCATTCGACAACGGTTGTGCATCCAACCAATTTCATTCATTTGCCGCATTGCTGCATCTACGATGGGATAGCCAGTTTTTCCCTCACACCAAGCCTGAAAATGTTCTTCGTTGCTTTCCCAAGGGAAATTTTTGAAGGTTGTGCGGTAAGCACCCTCTGCTAATTCCGGAAAGTGATACATTGCATGTTGATAAAATTCCCGCCAAGCTAGTTCCTGTTGCCATGTACGGATTCCGGCTGCTGCTTCGTCACTGCGGCTATTTTCTAGTGCCTCCATTGTGGCTTGCCAAACGTTACGAATGCCAATTACACCGAATTTCAAAGCCGCACTCAGTTGCGATGTGCCGTCCACTGCGGGAAAATTGCGTTGTTCTTGGTATTCAGTAATTGCTTTAGCTGTAAATTCCTCTAGTCTTGTTTGCGCCCCCGTTTCTCCTGGTGGAATAATTAATCCTCCATCCCAAATAAATCCTAAATCTTTGGCTGAGGGTAGTGGAATAGCTCCTGCTTTTTTGGCAATTTCCTGTTCGGTTGCTGTTAAACCTTCGATATTTTGCAGAGTTTCTACTGGTTGAGCCTTCGGTTTGCTACTCCAATTTTTCCAGAAGGGTGTATAAACTGTGTAAGCTTGACCGCTACCTGAGCGTATTTCTTCTGGTGAGTTGAGGATTTGATCCCAATTTTGGGCAAGAAACTCAATTCCTTTTTCTTTGAGGGCATCAATGATGGTGCGATCGCGTATTTGGGAATAAGGTTCTACATCCCAATTCCAAAATACAGCTTTAGCTTTCAATGCCGCTGCCAAAGCTGGTATTGCTTCCATGGGATTGCCATGGAGTATTAAAAGTTGGCTTCCTGCTTCAGCATATCGCTGTTGTAGTGCCTGTAAGCAGCCAATCATGTAAGTTACTCTTACAGGGGCAACATCATCTCGTTCCAGAATATTGCGATCGAGACAAAACACACCTACCACTTTTGAACTTTGTCGTCTTGCAGCAGCCAGTCCTGTATTGTCAGAAATACGTAAATCGCGGCGATGCCAAAACAAAATTAAGTCAGACATTCTATACCAATCATAGTTCGCTTGTACTAGATTAGACCCTAGTGATACCTGGAGCATCATTCTGCCGACAAATTTCAATTAGTTAATTGTCAGGTGTTAGAGGCAGTCCCGATGGACTTCGTACACAGCCAAGCATGAAAGTGGTTTTTCCCCACACCCCTACACCCACTTTTAAGCCAGAAGACAGAAGTGAAATTGTCCCCCTTGTCTTCCTTTTCCTCGCGTCCTCCCGTCCCTGCTATCCTTGTCACAAATCCACGGTATCTCTATCGGATATAGTGGCTTGTTTCGTCAAATTTGAGTATACTCTTCTTAACAGTTAATTTAGTCTTCCTGTCATGGCTATCCTACTATTAGACGACGGTACAGTTGAGAGCGATTTAGGTGAGATATCTCGCGAACTCTCCCCTCTAGGCATCTATCTAAAACACTATGACCCAGGAACATCGCTGCTATTCCCCAATCTGATAGAACAAGACGTTTTAACTGATTCCGAGAAACGCTTTATTGTAGAACTACATAACGGTGTCTTCGAGTTTCTGCAACAGGAAAATGGCTATGTCTGGTGTGATTTACTGAATCTGCATCCAGGTTCATTTAATCTTGAAACGCTAATAGCTGGATACAATCGTTACCATACTCATACTGCTGCTGAACCCCTCTACATATTGGCAGGAGAAATGATCTTTGGCTTCATCAGACCCGATGGTAGTCAGGTACAACTTTTAGTTCAGCCCCAAGACTATATCTATATCCCAGCAGGAGTAGAGCATTGGTGTAGTCCTACAGCATCGTTACATTGTAAAGCTGTGCGTTATTTCTCGACCGCTGATGGGTGGGTACCCAACTATACAGGTACTCATCTGAAAGATTCTTTGAACAAGCCGCGTTAATAATAGTTCTGCAAAAGACGGCTATAGATAATCACGTGGGGACACGGTGAGGAAGTCGCAGCCTTGGAATTTGCTTTTATTTGTTATCCCAAATAAGTTCTAAATGCTCTTGTGCTGCCTTAAGAGCTTTTTGAGGAGACTCACCCAGTAATGCAGCTTCAATGGCTCGACCAAGACTGTCAGAAAGGCGACTGTATCCCGGAATAATCGGTCGAGTGCGTGCTACAGACATTTGCTCCATAAACATTTTTAACACAGGTTTTTTGCTGATGAATTGCTCAAAAGCTTCACTTTGACCTGCTTTGATGTTTACTGGTAAAAAACCTGTCTCCATACTCCATTCTTTTTGGAATTCTACACTCACAACATACTCTAAAAACTTGAGTGCGGCTTGCTCTCTTGCTGGCGTGGTTTTCATTACATGCACAACTCCGGTAGCAGTTACCGTTGTCGGCTCAATATTTACAGGTATAGGAAACACCCCATAATCAACATTAGACTTCATGATATAAGTCCAAGGCCCTGTGATTTGCATAGCAACTCGACCTGAAATAAAAGCGTCCTCTTCATAACCACGTTCTGGAGGAGAAAGGGTGGCTGAACCATCTCTTATTAGGTCTTGCCAGAACTGCAAAGCATTTATAGCCGCCTTAGTCATCAAATTCGGTGTATTATCTGTCAACACCTCACCCCCAGCACTTAATAAAAAAGGGAACCAACTAAAGACAGTCCATTCTTGCTTTCCTAAAGGCAGTAATATTCCGTACTGTTCGGGTCGATTATCGCCATTGCGGTCAATAGTCAACTTTTTGGCAGCTTGCCTTAATTCTTTCCAAGTTTTAGGCGTTTGTGTAATTCCCGCCGCTTGAAAAAGCTTCGGTCGGTAAAAAATACCGAGATTGGCGGTGTACAGGGGGACTGACCAAATATGACCGTTTAACTGTAATTCCTCAAATAGATTAGAAATGATTTCCGATTTCAACGGTAATTTGTCCAGCCAATCTTCTAAAGGTCGAATTGCCCCTAATTCTGCAAATTGGCCTGTAGTTTGTGGGTCGTATAACAGAATATCTGGAGGTGCATTGCCTACAACTGCTGTTAAGATTTTCGGCAATTGAGGTTGACCTATAAAGATAGATTCTACTTGGACATCAGTATGATTTTGATTAAATTTATCTACTAATTTTTCAAACACATCTCTATTAGCAGGAGGATTGATGGATTGCCATAGTGTTAGATGAATTACGCTGTCTTTTTTTTGGGCTGTCCCTCCACAACCAGATAAGAATATTAGACATATACTGAGAACAAATCCCAGAAGTGAAAGCCGCCAAGTAGAATCGATCAACTTGCGATAAAAATTCTGAATTTGGAATTGGAAAAGGGTAAAGTTCATGCAAAATAGTTAATTATCAGATTTACTGATAGTAATAAATCGTAGCAAATCTCTAGTTTGAGAGGGTCAGTTAAGCTGTCGCGCACATAAACTTGCAAATATTTTGGTTTAGGCAGTCAATATATTGTTAGGTCGAGTAGACTTCAACTGATTGAACTTTTTTGATAAGTTCTAGTATTTTCAATTTTAAATGTACAAAGTTTACTCTGCTTACCATACAAACAAATATCCTCTTTGTAAGGAATATTTAAAACTAGTTCCACACCACTTAAGTTAAAAGGATTTTTATCTAAAAAAACTCCTGAGTTATGTAACAATCTAATTTCAGCACCTGTTGGTATATCTAAATTTGGTATACAATTTAATTCATCAGCTGGATGGCTTTCCGTAATAAATACATATTTATATTGTGAAAGTTTTGCTAAAATTTTTTTGATATCTTGATTAGATAAATGTTGCAAAACTTGACGTATTAAGCATATATCTCCCTGTGGTAAATCTTCTTCAATAATATTAATACATACGAATTTTATATCTTTGTTAGCATATCTTATGCTATGGTATTCTATTAATTTTGGTACTATATCCACACCTGTATATTGATATTGAATTTGAGAGTTGACTAAATTTTGTAAAAGCTGTTGACCAACTCGAAAATCACCACATCCTAAATCTACAATTTTGAGATTTTCTAGACTATTTTTCACCGCAAACTCAGTAATAAATTCACAATAAGAACGAGAGAAATTATTGTCTGAACCTTTTCCAGAGTAAAAGTCTCCTAAATTTCCACCCCAGATGTTATTGGCATATATTCCCGAAAAGATATCAGCGGTTGAGGTTTGATGATTTTGTTGCATAGAAAGTAATAAACGTTTATCCAATACTTAAATTAAGATAACAGCTCGTTGCTACCGTAAATAAAGTTGAATTGAATATTCTTGGTTTTCTAGCTGATTCATCTATTGGCTAATATCCAAAGGGATACCTAAATCATCCAAGCGATCGCGCAAAACTTCCTCTACAGTAGAGAATATTCTGTGAGGCTTCGCAACGACTAAAGGGAAAGGGGTAAAGGAAAATTCTATCCTTTTACCCTTTTCCCGACTTCTGCAAGAAGTCTATTCTTTCCCCCTTTTCTTTCTGCTCGCCAAAGTGCATCCAGTATTTGGCGGTTATGTAGCTCAAGTGGATTTAGAAATCAAACGTTGTGCGAAGTACCCCTACATACTGCGTATCGTTGTTGCTGTTGTTTTCCGGGTTGATAATCATCCAAAAACCAGGAGTCACTGAAATGTGGTCGTTCATTCGCCAGCGGTAGAATGCTTCGAGGTGGTAAGAGTTGTCCCCTTCTTCACGGACATCACTATTAGAGACACGCGGCGGCAAACCAAAGAGAATTCCCGGCAGGTTGCCCTTACCCCCCACATCTGGAAACGACATGCCGATCGCACCAAACCAGGCATTAGCATTATCACCACTGTTCACGAATAGAGAATCCGTTCCGCCCCTACCATTGGAAATATTACTGAAACCAGAGTTCTTAGCAGTTGCCCAGATATATCCACCCCAAGCATGGATCTGGAAATTTGGGGAAAAGCGATAGTAGCCCTGTACACCGACAATGCTGTTGGAAGTAGCAATACTGTTCCCAAAGGGAGCGTTTGACAGGGCGCTGCCCCTGCCGGCTGTAACACTAACAGAAGAGCCACCAGGGTTATATCCATGAGAGTAGGCGACACCAATAGCGCCTTGCTTGCCGTAATACACTAGATGGGCTAGAGCGTTGTAGCCACCATCAAATAAGCCATTTTTTACCGTTGGGCTATTGGGACTGTTTGCTAAATAGCCTAGGGTTAGAACCAAGTCTTTGCTAATTCTCCAGTTAGCGGCTGCACCGCCTCCACCTCGCTCGAACAGAAGACTGTTCTTGCCAAATAGTGAGGGAATCCCGTTGCCATCATCGGCAATAGTGGCAGGAGTAACGTTGTCTGTAATGTCGTTATAGCCAATACCTACGGGGCCGACGACAAAGTTAAGGGAATCACTAACGGGGAAGTAGTAACGGATGTGGGGAATAAGGAGTGCATTGTTGTTGTCATTATCGAAGTTCAGGCGCGTCATCCCTGTGCCTGTTGCTGCTGCAATTTTGCTTGAACCATCGGGATTCGTAAAGTTCCCAAACTCTAATCTAACTCGCAACAAATCTTTGCCTGTGAAACTGCTCTCCAAATTCAGACGACCCCGATCTGCAAAGTAGGTCTGAGATTCATCGCGATCGCCTCCTACTCTATTGCCAAAGGTGTCGCTAACGGCGGTAATAATTTGAGCATATAACCTAGTAGTGGTGGAAAACTGCTGTGTCTCCAATGTTGCTGTGCGTGCCTCCAAGGTATCCACTCGCCCGCGCAGAGTTGCTAGTTCTGCGGCAAAGTCTTCCTGCAACTTTTGCAGCACTGCTAGGTCTTCTTTATTGACTAGATCGCCAGTAGCTGTGGCAATTAACTCATTAATCCGATCTAAGCAAGCATTTAAACCTGCGGCAAATTCATAACGGGTTAAGGCGCGGTTGCCGCGATAGGTGGAATTCGGATAACCTGCAATACAGCCGTAGCGTTCGACCAGCGATTGCAATGCACCGAATGCCCAATCGGTTGGTTGCACATCAGAAAACTGGGAAACTGAAGTAACTTGTCCCTGTAAGGCGCGATCGCCATCTGCTGCACTAGAATTATTTTCAAACTGAGAAACTGGAGTGACTTGTCCCTGCAAGGTGCGATCGCCATCTGCTGCACCAGAATTATCATCTAAAGGTGTTGCTAAGACTGTTGGACATATCAACAATAAAAGTGAAAAACTGTATAAAAAATTTTTAAGCATCGGATTTATTTCCGTATTAAATACATGAAAAATCTGGATTTTAGGTCAGAAATCTTTAGCTATATCTATGCATTAAAGATTTAAATACCTGTTTTCTCAGGACTACTACTGAATCCTCGTCCTTTATTTGCTGTCAAAAGAATTGGCTTCGTTTGTATCTTTATCAATAGGCGCTACCCTACGAAGATACTCAATACTTATGACAAGCAAAATATTTCAAAAAGTCTACTTTTAGAGATGAATACATCCTATTTTTAATGTTAGAAAAGTCGAGTTAAAGTGCAATTACTTTTTGCTCATTACTGCTTTTAATAGCCGCTTCTATAATCCGCATCACATTAATTCCGTCTTCAGCAGTAACAGCAATTGGTTGATTATCAACAATTGATTTATACATGGCATCGTAGTAACCCAAATAACTGCCCTGCGAACTTTTTACTTTTTCTCGGATTACTTTTCCGTCTTTTTCTGTGTGCAGCAACCCATATTCATTTTCAGGCTCTGTGTACCAGTCAGACGTGTTAGGCTTCATACCAGTCCGTAACTTGTCTTCCTGTGCGTCGGCCCTACTTTTGAGAAAAGAACCTTTTGTACCATGTATAATGTATGACGGCACAGGCTCACGCACCAGGAAACCCGCTTTTAATTTTACGCGCAGTTTGTCGTAGTATAGTATCGACTCAAAATAATCATCTATCTGCGATGCTTGCCTTGTAATTCGCATGTCTGCAAAAACAGCGTCAGGCATTCCAAATAAATGCAAAGCTTGGTCTATTATATGCGGCCCTAAATCTTTGATGATTCCTGTCCCCGACTCTGGAACTTTTGTGTGTTGTCTATGGCTGAGTGTTGGTTTATATCGGACAAAATGAAGTTCTGCTTCAACAATATCTCCGAGTAAGCCTTCTTGGATGATTTTTTTTACTGTTTGAAAATCACTATCCCATCGGCGATTTTGATAAATAGATAATTTCTTTCCCTTTTTCTGAGCTAATTCATTCAGTTCTTTTGCTTCTGCCACTGTTGTAGTAAATGCTTTTTCTACTACTATATGCTTGTCGGCAAGCAAAGCCTGTTTAGTATATTCATAATGCGTATCGGTGGGTGTATTTACCACCACTAATTCTACTTTATCATCTGCCAATAAAGCTTCTAAAGAAAGATAGCTTTTGACATCAGGATAATCTTCCTGTATCAGCTTTTTGCTTCTTTCCCAAGAACCTATTAATTGAAATCCGGGATGCAGATTTATAAATGGTGCATGAAAGACTTTACCGGATAATCCATAAGAACAAAGTGCCGTATTGACAGTTTCCATCTTTTTCGTAATTTACTGAAGCGAAAGTTTGTATTTGGTTGTTGAATGTTGTGTTTCTACACACGTTATTGCATATTTTTCAATTGTTTTGCCGTTAGCAGTTTTGCATGTACCATCCAGGTTATTACCTGAAAAAAACTGTATTTCCATCTGTCTGTAAATCTTTCCAATTTTTTGCCAATAACATCGTCAGTTAATGTTGCTATAGACCTAATACCAAGTTGCATTTGTTCGTATTATTTGCTCGAAAGCTAGTGCTATAGCTACCTGAATTCCAAACAAAACTAGCTTTGACAAATTGGAACGAAATCATCTTTTTTATTTAATATCATGTCCGACTTAATACTTATGTCATTGCGAGCGTTCGCGCAGCGTCTCCCTTAGGAGAAGCGCTGCAATCCCAAAGCCTTGCGATTGCTTCATTTCACTTCGTTGCATTCGCAATGACATATCGTAAGTTATTTGCCGAACTTGATATAACCCTCTTTTATCACTTTGGGAGAACCCAATCGCTGAAAGCCTTTCGAGGCTTTAATTTCTAAGTTTTGGCTATAAATTTTAGTTACTGTTAGAAAATAAAGGCTCAAAGCTTGACTCAATCAAAGTTTCAGAATC